>CAMDHB010000043.1 GCA_945897655.1 Pseudorhodobacter antarcticus | reverse complement strand
TGAGGCTGCCTCCCGTGGAGTATTCGGGCCAGAATGAAGGGGGAGCCCACCCCGTTTCACGGATTGGGCGTGGCGGTTTCCAGGCAATGGCGGCGGAAAGCGCGCTTGAGCATGTCAAGTTCGGCGCGCAAAAGGTCCACTTCGGCGCGCAGGTCGTCTTCCATCGCGACGCCGGTGATGATGCTGAAATGGGCCAGCGTTTCGCCGCTGGACTTGTCGCGGATCAGGAAGGTCTGGACGCCGTCGTTCAGCACCGAGGCGGGGATGGGCACGCGCAGGGCCCAGTCCCCTGCCCGTTCGGGCACGGGCAAAACGGTCACGCCCGGCAACACGGCGTCCAGCAACTGCACCTCGACCACGGGGGCGGTGGTGGGGCCGGACAGCACGCCTTCCCAGATGCCGGCGCGGATGCGGGTTTTGGTCAAAAGCAGTTGGGTCATGGGCTACCTCACAGCTCGGCCCGGGGCCGGCGGGAAAAGGTCACGTCGCGCAGGGTGATCTGGTTCATCTCGGGCCCCTCGAAGATCAGGTCGAGCCAGAGACGTTCCACCCTTTTTTCGTTGATCTTGGTATAGGCCAGATCGAATTCGACCATCACCTCTTCGCCCATCATCGGCAGTTCGCGCACGATCTGTTCGATGTTGGGCCCGTGTTTGATGTTGAGCCGGGCAAAGATTTCCAGGGGCTTTTCCACCTCGACCAGAACGTCCATCCGGATCAGATGGCGCAGTTTCAGCCCGCGCGCCGCCTCGTCGGGGAGGTCAAGGACCAAAGACAGGAACGATCCGTCAAAGCGGAACATATCCATGCGAAAGCCAAAGGAGGCGATGTCGGTTTCGCGGGTATTGCGGATCTGCCGAAAGGTCAGTTCGGAACGGCGGCAGTCGTGAAACAGCGTGGCACCGTCACACACCAGCGCCTTGCCGGGAACCGACGCGATACCCGGGACAGAAATGGGGCCCATCCACAGCATGGGGCGCCACCACCAATCGCTGCCCATCGGTTTGCGGATCACGTTGGAGCCGATGACAGGCAAGGCCAGGCGGTGGTCAGCCTCGTGAATCACCACGTCCAGCACACGGCGCATGGCGCGCGCCCTGCTGCGCAGCCGGCTGAGCATGGCCAGGTCGAACGATCTGACGTGATCGGCCATACTGCGCCAACGCTGCATGGAGCGTTTGTGCAGCAGCCGATCCAACCACTGCCTTACCCGCCCGGCCATCTTTGCCTTATCCTGCGAACCATTTCACCACACAGACAATTGTCGCCCAAGTGGAAACTATTGCCCCAATTCGTTAAAGACTCCATCCCCCAAACCGTTGAAATCCGCCGATCGCCGGCCCTATTCACGCGGCGGCGCGTTCGCCTCACGTACGGCGGTCACGGTCTGTTCCACCAATTTGCGCCCCTGATCCGGGGTCAGCAGAATGCCTTCGGCGCCCGAGGCGGAAATGGTGACAAGCCGGCCATTCACCCCGATGATGGCGCGCCAGTAATCCCCGGCGATCCGGTCCTTCAGGTGCAGCATCAGCCTGTCGTCCAGCACGCCGGATTCCAGCACTTCGACATCCTCGGCCCGGCCTGTCCGGCTGAGGACGCGGCGACCGTCGGGCGATGACATGAAGCTGCGCAGCGCTTCGGTGCTGGCCAGCATCACCCCGGCCGAGGCAGAACGGCCAACGGTCACCGTGACCAATGCCGCCGCCACCCCGCCCGAAGTGCGGCAGCGCCCGATCAGCACGACAGCGGTGTCATCCACCGATTTGGCGGACTTGGTGTCAACACAATAGGATTTGGGCGCCCTGATCCGGGCATCGCCATCCAGAACGGCCACCTGCGTGGTGGCGTCCTTTGGGATGCCGCAGCCGACCAGAGCCACCAATGCGGCCATCCAGAGCGCCTTGAGCCGGGTCATGACCGCCCTTCAGGGCAAAGCCATGCGCGATGGCGTGCGGGGTGGCAGATCATGTCAGGTCCTGGGGCCATGCGAATCCTAGGGCGAAGGGTTACGAACCCGCGCGCCATCCGGCAAGGAAAATCCTTGGCCGCGATTGCACAAGGCGGGTGCGCCCGGTAGCCTGACCGCAGACGGAGGGATGATGACCGGATTTCCAACGCCTTACAGGCCCATGACACAGTTTGTGGCCCCGGCGCTTCAGAGGGCCGAGGTGTGGCGCACGATCTGCGGATTTGTGCTGATGCTGGTCTTTGGGTTTCTGGCGATACAGATCCTGACCCTTGGCCTGATCGCGGCGCTGGGGCTGAAGATTGCCCAAGGACTGGACAGCGCGCTGGGCAACGGGGGGGCACCCCTGGCGGTGGTGGTGATCCTGTTCTTGTACGCCCCCATCGCCGCTGGCCTGGCGCTGAGCCTGCGGCTGTTGATGCGACGGGGGTTGGTCACGCTGGCCGGGCCGGTTGGGGATACGGTACGGTGCCTTTTATGGGTGGCGTTGCCGCTGGTGGGGCTGTGGACTGTTCTGTTGCCCTTGCCGCTGTTGGATGATGGCGTGCGGGTGAACATGACACTGGCGCAACAACTGCCCTGGTTGCCCTTTGCGCTGCTGGGTCTGCTGATCCAGACCGGGACCGAGGAGTTGATCTTTCGCGGTTATCTGCAACAGCAACTGGCCGCGCGGTTTCGTCAGCGCTGGGTCTGGATGCTGGTGCCATCGCTGCTGTTTGGCCTGATCCACTATTCCCCGGCGCAATACGGCGCCCTGTCGTGGGTGGTGGTGATCTGGTCTTTGCTGTTCGGCCTTGCCGCGGCCGACCTGACAGCGCGGACGGGCAATCTGGGGGCGGCGATCGGGTTGCACTTTGCCAATAACTTTGCGGCCGTGCTGCTGATCGGGATTTCCGGCAATATCGGGGAGCTGGCGCTTTACAATGTTGATCTGGATACTTCGGGACTGTCGCTGAACATCCTTTATGTGGCGGTCGACGGTCTGACCCTGCTGATCGGCTGGTTGGCCGCAAGGTTGATCCTGCGGGTTTAGGGCGCGTCAGGCGGCCCAGTCCGCCGCCTGCATTTCCCGCAGGCGGCTGGCAGTACGGGCGAATTCGAACGACCCCTCGCCTTCGATATAGAGCCGTTCAGGCTCTGCCGCGGCGGAACAGATCAGCCGCACCTTGCCTTCGTACAGCGCGTCGATCAGGGTGACAAAGCGCTTGGCCTCATTGTAATTGCTGGAGGAAAGCTGGGGTACGTCCTCCAGGATCAGCACGCGGACGGCACTGGCGATGGCCAGATAGTCGGCTGGCCCCAGCGGTTTGGCGCATAACTCCCAAAAGCTGGCCCGCGCCACACCGCTGGCCACCCGGGACAGTTCGACGCGGCGCCCGTTGACCTGAAGGGCCAAAACCTCGCCCGTGGCATTGCCTGTCAGATCGTTCCAGATCGCCTCGATCTGGCCCTTGGCGCTGCCGGCGGGGTGAAAGTATACTTGGGCCCCTGTCAGGCGGTGCTGGCGGTAGTCATGGGGGCTGGCCAGTTCCACGACCTGCAACCTGTCACGCAGCAGTGCGATGAAGGGCAAGAACAGCGCCCGGTTCAGGCCGTTCTTGTACAGATCCTCGGGCGGACGGTTCGATGTGGTGACAATGACCATGCCCCCGGCCAACAGCTTTTCAAACAGGCGGCCCACGATCATGGCATCGGTGATATCGCTGATCTGCATTTCGTCAAAGGCCAGAAGGCGCAGTTTGGCAAGGGTTTCTTCGGCAAAGGGGGCCAGGGTATCCTCGACTTGGCGCTGCCGGGCGGCGTGCATGGCGTGATGGACCTCTTGCATGAAGGCATGGAAATGCACGCGGCGCTTGGCCGTGATTGCGGTGTGTTCGGCAAACAGGTCCATCAGCATCGACTTGCCACGCCCGACCCCGCCCCACAGATACATGCCCTTTGGCGGCGTCAGCGGCCGTGCGAAAAGCCCCGCGAACAGGCCGATGCGGCGGTTGGCTGTCGCCTCCAGCCAGCCGCGCAGATCTTCCAGTTGCGCGGCCACGGCAAGTTGGGCGGGATCCGCACGGATCTCGCCCAGGGCAATGCGGCGGTGCAGGATGTCGGTCAGGGTTTCGCGCATGCCCCGTTATACCCAGACCGGCGCCTTCCGGAAAGCCCGACGTCAGGCCTTGTCACGCACTTTCAACGAGTTGCCTGCGCCCGGAAACACCTCAAACCGCCCGGTCTTGCGAAGCAGGTCCGACAACTTGGCCGAACCATAGCTGCGCGGGTCAAAGTCGGGGTGAAGCTGGGTGATGACCTGCCCCAACTGGCCCAGCGAATAGTCGTCCTGATCGGGGTCAATCTTTTTCATGGCGGCAAAGATCAGCGGAATGGCCTTGGCGGCGGGTTCCTTGGCGGGGGCCACTTCGGGCACCTTTCCGGGCTTCGCCTCAGGCACAGGTTCGCCGCTGATGATGTTTTCGATCAACACAAAGCGGTTGCAGACCTTGCGCAGGGATTCGGGCGTCTTGGCCTCGCCAATGCCGATGACCTGCAAGCCATCCTCGCGGATGCGGCTGGCAAGGCGGGTGAAATCGCTGTCGGATGACACCAGCACAAAGCCATCCACCTTGCCCGCGTGCAGAATGTCCATCGCGTCGATGACCAGACCGATGTCAGACGCGTTCTTGCCCTTGGTGTTGGCCGATTGCTGATGCATCACCAGCCCCAGATCGCGGGCCTGCTCTTTCCACTGGCTCAGGGCCTGAGAGGACCAGTCGCCATAGACACGCCGCACCGAGGGTTCACCAAAGGCCGCGATTTCATCCAGAATGGCCGAGGCATTCCGCGCCGTCACATTGTCCGCATCAATCAACACCGCCAGACGCGGCGCCCGGCCAGCAATCGTCGATACATCCGCCATCACACACTCCTTTTCACTCTACATGCCCCCAAACTCGTGCCAATCCCACCCCCCATTCACTTTGGCCCAAATACTCACTGTGACGCCTCAACACTCGATCGCGATCAGATGAGGGCCCGGTTCCGCCATAGCCCGCGCAAATGCCGCTACAAACTCCTCGGTCGTCACACAGCGAACACCCGCCACGCCATGCCCTTGGGCGAGGGCCACCCAATCCAGACGCGGTTCCACCATGTCGAACATCCGCGCCACGTTGCGCCCGGGCTTGGCGCCCACGGCGGCCAGTTCGCCGTGCAGGATCTTGTAGATATGGTTGGCAAAGATCACTACGGTCACATCCAGCCCTTCACGCGCCATCGTCCACAGGCTTTGCAGCGTGTACATGGCTGAACCGTCACCGGACAGGCACAGCACCTTGCGGTCTGGGCAGGCGACCGCCGCCCCCACGGCGGTGGGCAACCCGGCCCCGATTGCCCCGCCCATCGTGATCAGCCAGTCATGCGGCCGTGCGGTGGCCGTCGCCATGGCCAAGGGCGCGCCAGAAGTGATGGATTCGTTGACCACAATCGCCTCGGCCGGCATCAGATGGGCAATTGCGGCACCGACCTTGTCCAGCGTCAATACCCCACCGGGCAGATCGGGCAAGGACAGGGGCACGAAATCGGCCTCGGTCAGCGCCGTTTCACCTGTTGCCTCGGCCAGCGCGTGCAGGGTCCACGCGATGTCCATGTCAATCGAACACAGGTCCAGCACGGATGTGCCCGGAGCCTCGTTCAGGCTGGGTTTGCCGGGATAGGCGAAAAACGCGGTAGGGCGCTGCGCGCCGCAGAGGACGAGGGTCGAGATGTCGGCCATGATCTGCAGGTTGGGATCCACCTCATAGACCAGCCGCTGCATGCGCAATGACCCGGCACCACGCCGTGTGCGCGCGCTGAAGAACGGGCCCATCAGGCGGCAACCGGTTTTGCGGGCAATTCGGGCGGCGACATGGCCCAGATCGGTGTACATCGCAGGACCGTCCACCATCAGGGCCGCACCGGGCCGGGTCAGCGCCTGTGCGGCTGCGGCAATCGCGGCGGCACTTGGCCGGCGCAGGGCGGGCGGGGGGGCGGCAAGGGCAGGTCCCACCGCCGCCTCCCACGCGGTGTTGGCAGGCAGGATCAGGGTGGCGATCTGGCCATTCATCGAGCGCGCAGCCGTCACGGCCGCCGCGCCATCGCTGGCAACCTGCGTGGCGTCGGCGGACATGCGGGTCCAATGCGACACCGCCTGACTGATGCCGACCGTGTCGCCCTTCAGTGGGCTTTCGTAGCGCAGATGGTAGCTTGCATGTTCGCCCATGATGTTGACCACACCGCTTTGCGCCTTTCGGGCGTTGTGCAGGTTAGCAAAGGCATTGCCAAAGCCCGGGGCCAGATGCAGCAGCGTCGCGGACACCCGGCCCGACATGCGGTAATAGCCATCGGCAGCGCCCGAGGTTCCCCCCTCGAACAGGCACAGGATGCAGCGCATCTCGGGCCTGCGGTCCAAGGCGGCCACAAAATGCATCTCGGACGTGCCAGGATTGGCAAAGACCGTATCCACACCGCTGGCCAGCAAGGTGTCAACCAAAGTTTCCGCGCCGTTCATCATTCCCAATCCTTCAATTCAGGTGGAGCATCGTTTCGCCACCGACCCCGTGCAGACGCCCGTCCAAGGCACCAAAACTTTTCGAAAAGTTTTGCAAATTTCTTCGAAGAAATTTGGGGGCGCCGGCGTCACACATATTCGCGCAGCCATCCGCCCAGAAATTCCACCCGGTCGCAACCGGAAAACCGGGCCAGCCGGTCAAGTTCCGCCTCCAGCCGTGCCTGACGGCCGGCGCCCATCTTGATCCCTGCCTCGGGTCAGAAGGCCTTGACGCGCAGGGTGCTGACATCGCGAAAGGCCTTTGCATCGATCCGGCCAATCAGGCGATCGCCTTCGAGCACGGGAAAGACGTAATAGCCATACTTGCGCTTCGCCTCGGGCACGAACACCTCGATCCGGTAGGCAAAGCCGAACAGGAACTCGGCCCGGTCACGGTCGCGCAGGGCGGGGTCAAAGGGTGACAGGATGCGCAGGCGGCCCACAGGTTCGCGGGCCTGCGTTGCCGCATGGATCACGTCGGGGCGGGCGAGGGCACGGCGGACTTGCCCGGCGGCGCCCGTCACATCAACCTCGATCACCCTGCCCTGTTGCAGGGCGGTTGCCGCCCAATCCTTGGCCTCGGCCGGGGTGATGAGCCACCAATAGGCGCGCAACTGCGTGGGGTCGGCAAAGCCCAGACGGTCGAGTGCCGCGCCACAGGCCCAATCAATCATCTCGTCCGAATGGGGGGCGGGGCCGTGGTGAGCGGCGGGGATGACCCGTTCGGCCAGATCATAGACCTTCTGAAAGCCATCCCGGCGGGCAATGGCCAGTTTGCCGGTATGCCACAGCCATTCCAGCGCGGTCTTGGACGGGTTCCAATCCCACCAGCCGCCGGAAGACCGCGCCTCGCCCTCGCCCACATCCGAGGTGGTCAGCGGGCCTTCGGCGGCAATCCGCGCCAGGATGGTGTCAAACTGAGGCTCGAACCCGGGGCGGAACCATTTGGCCCAGTTGTCCCGCATCCGCGCTTCGCGACGCGCGAAATTGTGGTGCCAATAGCGGTGCAGATGGATGGGCAGGATCGAGGCGTCGTGGGTCCAGTGTTCAAATACTGCGCGGTCGCGTTCATGCAACTGCTTCAACGCCTCGGGGCGGTAGGTTTGCCGACGGCTCCACAAGATCATGTGATGCGCCCGGGCGACGGTGTTGATGCTGTCGATCTGGACAAAGCCGATGCGGTCGATCAGCGCTGCCAGATCCGCCCCGGTCGATGGCCCAACGGGCGCCTCGGCCAGGGCGTGGCGGTCCAGAAACAGGCGGCGGGCGGCTGGGTTGGAAAGGATAGGGCGGGACATGCGACAGGGGTAACAGGCCCGACGGTGCGGTCAACCACCCCGATCCGGCCCGTGGCGTAACATATTGAAAGACAACACAGGAAATTGTGACCCAGGTGGGGCCATTCCTGCCTTGCACCCTGCGCCCTGTCCCGTAACCTGTGCCCATGAATCATGAAGCCCCCCTGATTGCCACAATCGTTGCTGGCCTTACGCTGGCGTTCGTGTTCGGCCTGATCGCGCATCGGCTGCGGTTGTCGCTGATCGCGGGGTACCTTTTGGCTGGCGTGGTGATCGGGCCGTTCACGCCGGGCTATGTGGCAGACCTTGGGATTGCGGCGCAGTTGTCGGAAATTGGGGTCATCTTGCTGATGTTCGGCGTCGGCCTGCACTTTTCGCTGGCGGACCTGATGAAGGTGCGGGGAATCGCGCTGGCGGGCGCACTGGCGCAGATCGCGGTTGCTGCCGGGGGGGGCATGGCGCTGGGTTGGGCGCTGGATTGGGGGCTGGCGGCGGGGCTGGTGTTTGGCGTGTCGCTGTCGGTCGCCTCGACCGTGGTGCTGCTGCGGGTGCTGACCGAACGCGACCAGTTGGCCACCGATGAGGGGCGGGTCGCAATCGGCTGGCTGGTGGTGCAGGATCTGGTGATGGTGATGGTGCTGGTGTTGATCCCGCCGCTGGCCGGGGTCATGGGCGGTGTGGAAACCCCGCTGGAGCCGGGTGCCGCGACCGAAGTATCCCGACTTGGGCTTGGGCCGTTCTGGGCGACGATGCTGATCACGGCGGCCAAGGTTGCCGCCTTTGTCGCGCTGATGCTGGTGGTGGGCAGCCGTGTGATCCCTTGGATGCTGCACTATGTCGCCCATACGGGCCAGCGCGAGTTGTTCCGTCTGGCCGTTCTGGCGATCGCGTTGGGGGTTGCCTATGGATCGGCGCTGTTCTTTGGCGTGACCTTTTCGCTGGGCGCGTTCTTTGCCGGGATGGTGATGGCCGGATCGACCCTGGCCAACCAGGCGATGAAGGACACCCTGCCGCTGCGCGACGCCTTTGCCGTGCTGTTCTTTGTGGCGATGGGCATGCTGTTCAACCCGGCGGTGCTGTGGACCCAACCCCTGCCGCTGTTGGCCACGGTTCTGATCATTCTGGTGTTCAAGACCGTGGCGGCCTATGCCGTGCTTCGGGCGTTTCGCCATGCACCGCCCGTTGCCCTGTCGTTGGCTGCCAGTCTGGCGCAAATTGGCGAGTTTTCCTTCATCCTGATCGGAATGTCGGTCAATCTGGCCATCATGCCCGACATGGCGCGCGACCTGGTGGTTGCAGGTGCGCTGCTGTCCATAGTGCTTAACCCTGCCATGATCCACTTGGCGCAGCGCTTTGGTCCAAGGTTGGCGGCCCGAATTGACGGGGCCAAACCCGCCCCGTGATCAGACCGGCCCACGCCTGCGGGAAAAGGCGCCGGGTGGGCCGGGTGGCCTGTCAGGCCAGCCCGTAAACCTGACGCGCCTCGCGGAAGCTGACAAGTTTGCGGGTCTTTTCGTCCCACAGGTTCAGCTTCACACAGACCAGCGATTCGCGGATCGACAGCTTTTGCGCCTCGGCCAGGGCGCGGTGATCGCGCAACACCTCGGTCAGGCGATAGAACGGGATGCGGCTGTACAGATGATGCACGTGATGCACGCCGATGTTTCCGGTGATCCATTGCAGGGGTGCGGGCAGTTGGTAATGCGACGACCCTTCCAGGGCGGCATCATGAACTTGCCAGTCTTTCGACTTTTCCCAATGGGTTTCCTCGAACTGGTGCTGAACATAGAACAGCCAGACGCCAATGGTCGCTCCGATCACCGAGGTCGGGATATAGATCAGCAAAAGGGGCATCAGACCACCCAGCCACAGGATCAGCCCAACCACGATGGCAATGAAGGCATTGGTGCCCATGGCCGAAATCCAGTAGCGCCAGCCTGACCGCATGAGCCCGAAGGGCAGCCGGTTCTGCAAGATGAAGAGGTAGCTGGGGCCAAGCACGAACAACACCACGGGATGGCGGTAGAGCCGATACGTCATCCGCCCCCAGACACTGCGGGCGCGGTATTCTTCAACCGTCAGGGTCATCACATCGCCGATGCCCCGATGATCCAGATTGCCGTGGTGCTGGTGGTGGATCGCATGAGTGCGCTTCCAGACGTCATAGGGGGTCAGGGTCAGCACGCCCAGCACACGGCCCAGCCAATCCTGGGCGGTGCGGTTGTGCAGATAGGAGGCATGGCCGCAATCATGCTGGATGATGAAGATCCGCACAAGAAACCCGCCGTTCAGCACGGCAATTGCGAGGCTCAGCCACGGCGATACGTCCATTGCGACCCAAGCGAGCCCCCACAGGAACACGAAGGGCACGAGCGTCACCGCCAGTTCGAACACCGACCGCCAGGTCGACGGCTCGCGGTAGCGTGCCAGCGTCAGCACCCATTGGCGCGCGCTTTCCTGCCGGGTCATCCCGACGTCGGTTTCAATTGTCATGGATAAGCCTTTGCAAGGTGCAAGACGGGGGGCAGGCGAAAGGCTGAAGACAAAGTGTGGCTTTCGCTCTGGTTGCTCCGGGCAGGACCCGGTTTGGCGTCACAATGGACCGATCCGATCTGGGTTGAAAGCCAATTCGGACCAGGTTTCCGGATTCGCCCTAACGTAAGTCAGGAATTTGCACCTGAATTTAGTCAGTTTGGGAACATCTTGGGGCCGAACGCGGTGGTCAGACGGCGTTGGCCTGCCCCTTGGCCGCTGATTTGCGCTGCTTTTCGGTTGCCGATTTCAACTGCCCGCAGGCCGCCATGATATCCTCGCCGCGCGGGGTGCGGATGGGGCTGGCGTAGCCCGCGTTGTGAATGATGTCGGCAAAGGCATGGATGCGGTTGCCCGAGGAGCGTTTATACGGCGCGCCCGGCCATTCGTTGAACGGGATCAGGTTCACCTTGGCCGGGATGCCGCGCAGCAGTTCGACCAGACGGTGGGCATCTTCCTTGGTGTCGTTCACCCCGTCCAGCATGACATATTCAAAGGTGATCCGTTCGGAATTGGACAGACCCGGATAGTCGCGCAGCGCCTCC
This sequence comes from Pseudorhodobacter antarcticus, assembly GCA_945897655.1. Lineage (GTDB taxonomy): Bacteria > Pseudomonadota > Alphaproteobacteria > Rhodobacterales > Rhodobacteraceae > Stagnihabitans. Next base: position 4,055 of record CAMDHB010000043.1, on the reverse strand, counting down.
AGCAGGGCGGCGATGTTCCATTTCTTGTTGATGGGCACCAGACGGTCGCGCACCTCGTCGGTCGTGGCGTGGAAGGACACGGCCAGCAGGCAGCCAATCTCGGTCGCGGTGCGGGCAATTTCGGGGACCACGCCGCTGGTGGACAGGGTGATCCGGCGGCGGCCAAGGGCGATGCCTTCGTCATCCATCACCACACGCATCGCGTCGCGGACGTTGTCAAAATTGTACAAAGGCTCGCCCATGCCCATCAGCACGACGTTCGAGATGAGCCGAACTTCGGGCTTGGGCTGGCCCTTGACCGGCCATTCGCCCAGATCATCGCGCGCCAGCATGACCTGACCCACAATCTCGGCTGCGGTCAGGTTGCGGACCAGTTTCTGCGTGCCGGTGTGACAGAAGGAACAGGTCAACGTGCAACCGACCTGAGAGGAGATGCAGAGCGTCCCCCGGTCGGTTTCGGGGATGTAGACCACCTCAACCTCATGCCCGCCCGCAATGCGCACCAGATACTTGCGCGTGCCGTCGCCCGACACTTGCCGCGTCACGACCTGCGGAAGTTCAACCACAAAGTTCTGGGCCAGCAGGGCGCGGTAGTCTTTGGCCAGATTGCTCATCTGGTCAAAATCGCGGATGCCCCAGTAATAGACCCACTGCCAGACCTGACCCACCCGCATCTTGACCTGCTTTTCCGGCGTGCCTGCCGCCAGAAAGGCGTCGCGCATCTGGTCACGGGTCAGACCCACCAGATTGGTCAGGCCACCCTCGGGCAGCTTGCGCGGCAGGGTCAGAACGTCCTGGGTGATGGGGGCAGTTGCGGTCATGGGCGGGCACTCGGATGCTTGGGAATAGGCGCATATAGGGTGGAACGGGCAAAAAGGAAACTGCGATTGCGCGGCCACTGGAAAAGGAACCGTTGATCCGGTCACCCAATTTGTTAGAACGCTCGTTCACGATCATTTGCGATCATGACTGAATCGGGGGAAGACATGGCAACTTTGGCACTCATGCAGGGTTTTGAGGACGTTTGGCCTCCGGATGCCATGGCAGGAGGCACGATCACGCTGCGCCAGGCGAAAGGGATGACCTACACCTCCGATGCAGGCTTTACCGTCTTGATCCGCGGCAAGGACCTGACCTATGACGATGATGGCCTGCCCGCAGGTGGCACCGTGACGGGGTTTTCCATCAGCAAGAATGCGGTGGTTATTGCCAACCTCACCTTGACCTCGACCGATTTTGGCGCGGCAGGGATGTGGCTTTTCGGATATGATCGGGGCAACGGCGATTTTCGCGGCCCAGACCCCTACAGCTTTGTCCAATCGGCGATGCGCGGCAATGACGTTGTCACCGGCTCGTCAGACGGGGACGACATACGCGGTGGCAGCGGCAATGACCGCATCGACGCGCGTGGCGGCAATGATTTTGTTGCCGACTGGTCCGGCGCGGACAGCATGGATGGCGGCGACGGCTATGATACACTGTCCTATAACGAGGCCATTTACAGTTCGGACGCATTTCGGGGCATCAATCTGGATGCGCTGGCTGGAACGGTGATTGACCCTTGGGGCTATACCGACACCATCGCGAACTTTGAACGCTACTGGGATACCATCCTTGGCGACACGATGCGCGGCGCAAATGTGGACGAAAGTTTTGAGCTGAGCCGGGGCAATGACTTGGTCGATGGCCGCGACGGGTTCGACTTTGTCAGTTATGATCGTGCGGATCGTTGGGGCGCCAAACGCGGCGTCACGGTCAATCTGACCACGGGCATTGCCACCGATTCATGGCGGGGCACCGACCGGCTGTCCAATATCGAAGGCGTGTACGGATCGCGCCTTGGTGACAAGATCATCGGCAATGCAGATCATAACGACCTATCTGGCAACGATGGCAACGACACCATCCAGGGCGGCGGCGGCGACGACCAGATTGGCGGCGATTTGGGCAATGACGTTGTTAGCGGCGGGCCTGGCAATGACAACATTGATGGCGGCGCCGACAATGACACCATGACTGGCAATGACGGTCGGGACAATTTCAACTTTGGTTGGGGCCTTGATGAGGTCGGGATCGACACGGTCACCGATTTCAAGAGCGGCACCGACAAACTCTGGATCGGCAGTTGGTGGGGCGGTGACTTTGTCGCCGAGACTTTGGCGGCCAACCAGTTCCGCTCGGGCTCGGGCGTCACTGCCGCCAATTCCGCGACACAGCGCCTGATCTATAACACGACCAATGGCGACCTTTACTTTGACGCCGATGGGGTCGACGGGGTGGCCGCTGTGAAATTCGCAACGCTGACAAACCTGACTGCGCTGACCTTCACCGACATTTTCGTCTGGCTGTAACCGGCACGGGCTGGGCAACCAGCCCGCGCTGCATCACTTGCAGCGTTCTGCCGCCTCGGTCATTGCGGCGGTGAAGCCGCGCAGGCTGAAGGTGTCTTCGGTCTGCGTGCCCTTGGCGGAGCGGGCGGTCAGCACGGCAGAACCACCCTTTTGCAGGGCAGCCAGAACCTTGGCATCATCTTCCGGGCTGGCGGACCAGGCCCATTCGCCATCTGTCACCATCTCGAACTTGGTGCCGTCGACGTTCAGCGCCACCTTGGAGCCGGGCGCAAAGGGATAGCCGCCGGTGAACGAGGTTTCTGCCCCGGCCTGACCGGGACGGAAGGTGACGAACAGCAGGATATCGCTGCGTTTCACCGTCACGGGCTGGCCGTCGCGGGTGTTCACGGTCTGTTTGGGGCTGGACACGCCCCAGCATTCCTTGGGGCTGTCTTCGGTAAAGACGCTCCAATCGGTTTTGGTCGCCACCAGATTGTCCGATTGCGCCGCTGCATCCTGCGCCCATGCGCCGCCCGCAAACGCGGCCAGACCAGCACCCAATACAATGCGCGTCATCCAGCTTTTCATGTCTTTCAGCCTCCTGCCGCCTTTGCCGTGCCAGCCACCGCTTGCTGCGGGTTTTTCTTGTGGCGCCGGGCAATCCTACTCGATATCCCTTCCATAACCGATAATGACTGTTTCGCGAAAGCCCCATGGGCAGAAAATCGCTGAATGTTGATGAAGGATGACGGCAAGTGACGAATACTGCGGCAGAACCGATGGTCGAACTGTGGCGCGGCGGGCTTTTGGAATCGGTGCATCGGGGCCATGCGGTCATCTGCGATGATCAGGGCCAGATCGTGGAAAGCTGGGGCAATGCGGGCGAAATCATCTTTCCGCGGTCGTCGTGCAAGATGATCCAGGCGCTGCCGCTGATGGAAAGCGGTGCATTCGATGCGGCGGGGCTGACCGAAGCCCATGCCGCCTTTGCCTGCGCCAGCCATTATGGCGCGGGTCTCCATGTGCAGATGGCGCGGACTTGGCTGACGGGGCTGGGCATGGGTGAGGCTGATCTGCGCTGCGGGTCGCATGAGCCCACGGACAAGGTCGAGCGCAATCGCCTGATCAAGACGGATGAAAGCCCGTGCCAGTATCACAACAACTGCTCGGGCAAGCATTCGGGCATGTTGACGATGAACCAGCACCTGAAGGGCGATGCGGAATACACCGAAGTTGATCACCCGCTGCAGGTGCAGATCAAGCAGGCGTTCGAGGAGGTGACGGACGAGACGTCAGCCGGTTGGGGCGTTGATGGCTGTTCTGCCCCGAACTTTGCCTGCTCGCTGCACGGGTTGGCGCGGGCGATGGGGCGCTTTGCCGGGGCCACCGGAACCGGCGACAAGCGCGACCGGGCGATGCACCGGCTGACCCGGGCGATGGCGGCCTATCCCGAACTGGTGGCGGGGGATACGTCGTGTGATACAGAACTGATGCGCGCGATGGATGGTCGCGTTACGCTGAAGGGCGGGGCCGAGGCGGTGCATATCGCGATCATCCCCGAGCTGAAGCTGGGCGTCGCGCTGAAAATCGTCGACGGCGGCTACCGCGCGTCGGATTCGGTGATTGCGGCGTTGCTGGTGCGTCTGGGTGTGCTGCAGGCGGATCATCCCTATACGCAAAAGCGGCTGAATGTGGTGCAACGGAACTGGCGCGGCAAGGAAACCG
>CAMDHB010000042.1 GCA_945897655.1 Pseudorhodobacter antarcticus | reverse complement strand
CGCCGTGGCCCCAAGGGCACCTCGACAAACTCGCCCGTCCCACAGCCCCCCTCGGGCGCCTTATAGTCCAGAACGCGGCCCAGCGGTTCGGCGGTCAGCACGCCCACCAGTTCCCCCGCCTCAAAGACCCGCTCGACCATAGGACTTTCCCCTGCACGCCCTTTGGGGTAAACCCGCCCCAACCCACCCGCAACCCATTCAAGGACCGCGCCCATGAAATTCTTTGTCGATACCGCCGATGTCCCCGCCATCAAGGAGCTCAATGACCTTGGCATGGTGGACGGTGTCACCACCAACCCCTCGCTGATCCTGAAGGCCGGCCGCGACATCATCGAAGTGACCCGCGAAATCTGCTCCATCGTCTCTGGCCCCGTCTCTGCCGAAGTCGTGGCACTGACCGCGGATGAGATGATCGCCGAAGGTCGCAAACTGGCCGAGATTGCCCCGAATATCACCGTGAAAGTGCCCCTGACCTGGGACGGTCTGAAGGCCTGCAAGGTCCTGTCGGGCGAGGGCAAGATGGTCAACGTCACCCTGTGCTTCAGCGTCAATCAGGCTATCCTCGCCGCCAAGGCCGGCGCCACCTTCATCAGCCCCTTCATTGGCCGCCTGGATGACATCAACCTGGACGGTCTGGAACTGATCTCCGACATCCGCCAAGTCTATGACAACTACGGGTTCGAGACGCAGATCCTCGCCGCCTCGATCCGCACCGCCAACCACATCACCCAATGCGCCCTGATCGGGGCCGATGTGATCACCGCTCCGCCCGCCGTGATCAAGGGGATGGTCAAGCATGTGCTGACGGACAACGGTCTGGACCAATTCATGAAGGATTGGGCGAAGACGGGTCAGAAGATTTTGTGAGCCAGAATGCAGGCCGACCACCGAACCCGATGGTCGGCCTGCATCTTGAGACTGTTCCCCGCCCACACCCGCATCCAGACCTCCCGCACTATCCTTTCCGCCCTGCGTGTCGGCGATGTGGTCCTTGCCTTTGACTCAAGGGCCGTGGCACCCGAGTCCCCCGCCGGGTCACGCGGCTGTACTGCAACGCCACCACGGACTGGATTCGCCTGTGCTGGTTTGTCGGCACGGCGTGGTGATCAGACGCTCAAAGCGAAGTGCTCAATCCATAAAATCGGAGCGGGATCATTAAACAGATGAGCGAGTCAAGAGAGCTAAGTGAAATTTGTCAATACGTGATAGCCCTTATCCTAGGGTTGATTGTGACGGCCTTTTGCCTGTTCATCTACCTTATAATGGAGACTGACTCCGCAGCATACCGAAGGCTAAGCTACGCAATATACTTGTGCCCGGTTCTTCTGACCTGGTGCATCATCAAGATTGTGTTGCTTTGGAGGAAGCAAAATGGGCGGAGCTGAGGATTAAGAAGCAAGCGTAGGGTACGCCATGAATGCGCACCCAGCCAGACTGACCGTCTTCCACGAATTGCCCAAAGCAATTCGTGACGGGCCCGACCGCCCCCCGGGCGGGCCCGTGCCGTGCCCACCCGCGGTCCGTCCCGTCACGAACCGCTTTTCCCACCGCACCCAGCCCCACCGCTGCAATGCCGTCGCCTTGCGGCTCTCGGCATGGGACACTGGCAGTCGTCCACTGGACGACTGCTGATCCGGTCCCGGCCCGGATTACCACTGTTGCTGGAGGGACTCACCCTTGGAATTGCGCAGTATGGTCTGCCCCCTTGCGCCAAAACCCCGCTATACTGCCCCAAAACAACAAACGGGCAGACCATGATGGATCAGGACACGCGGGACCGCATCATTGCGGCGCCCGAAGCTTTGCTGGAAGATATCGATGTGATGAATGCCCTGATTGCCGCGAATGAGCGGGCGATGGGGTCGAATATCGTCGATCTGCGCGGCATCGCGATGGAGCGGCTTGCCCAGCGGCTGGACCGGCTGGAGGATACCCACCGGACGGTGATTGCGGCGGCCTATGAGAACCTTGCCGGCACCAATCAGGTCCACCGGGCCATCCTGCAACTGCTGGACCAGCTGACGTTTGAAGATTTTCTGAAAACCCTGAACACCGAAGTGGCCCCCACCCTGCGGGTCGATTGTGTGCGGCTGGTGCTGGAATCAGTGCAGGGCGAGACGGAGGCAGCGCTGCGCAAGCTGGGCGACGTCCTTTACGTCGCGCCAGCCGGGTTTGTGGGCGAGTATATCTCGGCTGGCAAGAATGTGCCCCTGCGGCCCGTCGTGTTGCGGCAGGTGCAGCCGGCTACCGACCTGATCTATGGCGACAAGACCGGCTGGATCCGGTCCGAAGCGCTGATGAAGCTGGATTTCGGCAAAGGCCGCCTGCCCGGCATGCTGTGTCTGGGGGCCGAGGATCCGCATCAGTTCAAATCCACCCACGGCACGGATCTTTTGGGCTTTTTCGGTGGGGTGTTTGAACGGACCATGCGGCGCTGGTTGTCGTGAGCGGGCTTCTGATCTCACCCGCGCTACGCGACGCGATGGCGCTGTGTCTGGACCACAAGCGCGCACTGGATGGGGCTGCGGCAAACACGATCAAGGCCTATGGGGCCGATGTCGCCGGGTTCCTGGCCTTTCTGGCCGGGCATCGCGGTCAGGTCGAGGGGTTGGGTGCAGTTGCCAACCTGCCACAAACCGACCTGCGGGCCTGGATGGCGGCCGAGCGGGCGCGGGGTGTCTCGGCGCGGACGCTGGCGCGAAGCCTGTCGGCGGTCAAGAGTTTCACCACCTGGCTGGCTGAGAGGGAGGGGTTTGACGCCTCGACCACCCTGTCCGCCCGGGGGCCGAAATACCGGCGCAAGCTTCCACGACCGCTGACCGAGGATGCCGCCTTCGCCATGATCGACCGGGTGGGCGACCAAGCCTCCAGCGAATGGGTTGCGGCGCGGGATATGGCGGTGGTCACGCTTCTGTACGGCTGCGGTCTGCGGATATCTGAGGCGTTGGGTCTGAAAGGCGCGGACAGCCCGCTGCCGCAGGTGCTGCGGATCATCGGCAAGGGCGGGCGCGAACGTCTGGTGCCGGTGCTGCCCGCAGCCCAAGCCGCAGTGGCCACCTATGTCCGCCTGTGTCCGCATGACCTGACCCGGACGGAACCGCTGTTTCGCGGCGTGCGGGGTGGTGCCTTGAACCCGCGCTTGATTGCGCTGGTGGTGGAAAAGGCGCGGATGCAACTGGGCCTGCCTGCAACCGCCACGCCCCATGCCATGCGCCACAGCTTTGCCACACACCTGTTGTCAGCGGGCGGCGATCTGCGGGCCATTCAGGAACTGCTCGGCCATGCGTCCCTGTCCACCACCCAAGCCTACACCGCCGTCGATGCCGCCCGGTTGATGGAGGTTTATGACAAGGCCCATCCACGGGCGTGACAGCATCCGCGCGCTGCTCTTGCGCGGCGCTGTTTTTTGGGCCAGTACATGGCGATGGATGTTCGCTTCAAAGCCCTTTCTGTTCATCTGCTGACGGCCACTGGCGCTGTCTTGTCGATGTTTGCCATGTTGGCCGCGGTTGAGGAAAACTGGAGCCTGATGTTTTCATGGCTGGTGGTCGCGCTGATCGTCGATGGCATCGACGGCCCACTGGCACGGCGGTATGACACGGTCACGAATGCGCCTGTCTATGACGGCGTCCTGATGGACCTGATCGTCGACTACCTGACTTATGTGTTCATCCCGGCCTATGCCCTGTTCAAGTCCGGCATTCTGGATGGCTGGACCGGGTGGGTGGCGATCATCGTGATCTGTTACGGGTCGGTCATCTACTTCTCTGACACCCGCATGAAAACCAAGGACAAAAGCTTTTCCGGCTTTCCGGCGTGCTGGAACATGGTGGTGCTGGTGCTGTTTGCAACGACGCCCCCCACCTGGGCCGTACTGCTGATCGTGGTGGGCCTGACCGTCACGATGTTCTTGAACCTGAAATTCATCCACCCCACCCGCACCAAACGCTGGCACTGGGTCAACCTGCCGGTTTCGGTGGCATGGCTCGTCTTTGCGGCCTGGGCGGCGGCGACCGATTTCCAGCAAGGGTTGCTGGTGGAATGGGGCTTGATCCTGTCATCGCTGTACCTGTGCCTGGCCGGGATCGCACAAGAGATCTTCCCGGACCGGTCCACAGACCGCATCACCTGAGGCTGGGTCAGATCAGCAGCGACGCGGCCCCTTCGTGTTTCAACAGCCAGACCTTGGTTTCCACACCCCCCGGGGCCGAGAATCCGCCCAAACCCTGCGCGCCAAGAATGCGGTGACAGGGAATCAGAATGGGAATGGGGTTTGCGCCGCAGGCTTGCCCGATCGCCTGCGCGGGGGCCCCGAGGGCGCGCGAAAGATCGCCGTAGGTGCGCGTTTCGCCCAAGGGAATCGCAACCATCGCCCGGCGGACCTGAGCGTTCAGCCCCGTGCCAAAGTGCAGAGGCAAATCGAACCGCGTCAGGCGGCGGTCGAAATAGGCCTGAAGCTGGGCGATAGCCTCGGCCAGCAGGGGTGTGGGGTCGTGTGGGGCGCTGTGCCAAGACAGGGCGGTGATCTGCCCGCCCTCCTCGGTCAGGGTCAGGGGGCCCAGGGGGCTGACAAAGGTCGCCTTCATCACAGGGCCGCCAGCGGGCGAAACGCCTCGCGCACCGTCTGGGCCAAGCCTTCGATTACCGCCGAGGACCCGCGCGGGTTGCGGCGCAGAACAACCCGGGCGCGGTCAATCACCGGAAAACCGTCGGCTTCCGTCAACTCACGGCAGCCGGCAGGAATGGTGCTGCGCGACAGGGGCGACACGGCCAGGCCCGCTCGCACCGCGATGCGCAAACTGGCCGAGGTGTCGCATTCAAACGCCGCCCGCCAGCGGATGCCCTGCTGATCCAGTGACCGGCGCGCATAGTCGCGGCACCAGTCGGAGCGGGAGTAAATCCCAATCGGCAAAGGGGTTTGCAGGTGTTGTTCATGCTGCACGGACGTGACCCACACCGTGGGGTCGATGCACAAGACCTCCTCATCTGAGGTGTTGGAGCTGTCATAGATCACGGCAAGGTCGATCTGGTCATGCTCCAACGCCAAGGTCTGCGGGGCAGAAAAATCGCAGCGCACCGACACCTCGACCGCCGGATGCCGTTCGGAAAAGGCGGCAAGGGCGCGGGGCAAAACGGTTTCGGCATATTCATCGGGGATGCCGATGCGAACCGGGCCATCCAGCGGCTTTTCCCGCAGGGCCACGGCGGCCTCGTCCAGCAGGCTGGTCACGCGGCGGGCATAGGGCATCAACTGCTCGCCCCTTGGCGTCAGGGCCACGCCACGCGGTTGGCGCAGGAACAGGGGCTGGCCCAAGCTCTCCTCCAACCGGCGGATCTGCATCGATACGGCCGATTGGGTGCGCCCGACCCGGTCAGCGGCAAGGGTGACCGAACCGGTTTCGGCCACGGCCAGAAAGCTGCGCATCAGGTCGCTGTCGAGGGGGATCATAGGGTGCCATCAATCCAGTGAATGGATGACATCATTTCTATTCGTTTGTCTTATGTCAAGCGATCTGACAAAACCCCTCGGTCAACCAAGGAGGCCACCATGTTTCTGTCCCTGTTTCAAACCCTTCGCCAGCAGTACCAGTTGAAGCAAACGCTGGTGGCTTTGCAACGCCGGGCGGATGATCGGTTGCTGGATGACATCGGCCTGACCCGTGACGACCTGATGAAACTGATGCAGTCGCCGCCCGAGGGCGACGCGCGCACAGTCAAGTGCGCGCGTCTGGTGACCCGTCAGGCCTAACCCAGCGCCGCGTTGCAGCGGGCGCAGGTATGCGGGTGCTTGTGGCTACCAACGTCCGGCAGCACTTTCCAGCAGCGTTCGCATTTGTCGCCGATGGCGCGTTCGAACACCACGCCAACACCGGGCACCTCGGGCAGGCGGAACGCCTCGGGCGGTTCAGGGTCGGCGGTCAGTTGGATGCCGGAGGTGATGCACAGATCGGCAAAATCCAGCGCCTTCAACGCGGCCAGGACCGCCGTATCCGCCACATGAACCACCGGCGCCGCCTCCAGACTTGCGCCAATCACCTTGGCGGTGCGCTGCACCTCCAACGCGCCGGTCACCACGCGGCGAACGCTGCGGACCTGATCCCACTTGGCGGCAAGGCTGTCATCACGCCACGACGCAGGAGTTTCCGGCATGTCCTGCAGGTGAACCGAGCTTTCCTCGCCCGGAAAACGCTCCAGCCAGACCTCCTCCATCGTAAACACCAGAACCGGGGCAAGCCAGGTGGTCAGACGGTGGAACAGGATGTCCAGAACCGTGCGGCAGGACCGGCGGGCAAGGCTGGTTGTCGCGTCGCAGTACAGAACATCCTTGCGGATGTCGAAATAGACGGCAGACAGGTCCGTAGTGGCAAAGGTGAACAGCTTGCTGAAGACGCCCTGGAAATCATAGCGGGCGTAACCTTCGCGCACCTCGGCATCCAGTTCGGCCAGACGGTGCAGGATGAACCGGTCACCTTCGGGCATGTCAGCGGGGTCAACGCGTTCGGCGTCGGTAAAGTCCTTCAGGTTGCCCAACAGGAACCGCATGGTGTTGCGCAAGCGGCGATAGCTGTCTGCGGTGCCCTTCAGGATCTCTTTCCCGATGCGCAGATCGACGGTGTAGTCGGCTTGAGCAACCCACAGGCGCAGGATGTCCGCGCCATATTCGTCGATCACGGCTTGCGGGGCGACGGTGTTGCCCAAGGATTTGGACATCTTCATGCCCTTTTCATCCAGCGTAAAGCCGTGGGTCAGAACCCCCCGGTAGGGCGCCCGCCCCTTGGTGCCGCAGGCTTGAAGCATGGACGAATGGAACCAGCCGCGATGTTGGTCGGTGCCTTCCAGATACAGATCCGCAATGCCGTCCTCCGAACCGTCAGCCCGGTCGCGCAGAACGAAAGCATGGGTCGACCCAGAATCAAACCACACGTCCAGCACGTCATCGACCTTGTCATAATCCGATGGATTGACGATGCCCTCAAGGATGCGTTCCTTGAATCCTTGCACAAACCAGACATCTGCCGACTCTTCCTCGAACGCAGCCTTTATGCGGGCGTTCACTTCAGCGTTGCGCAGCAAGAAGTCCGGATCGGTCGGTTTCGCGCCCTTTTTGGTAAAGGCGGTCAGCGGCACACCCCAGGCGCGTTGACGCGACAAGACCCAATCGGGCCGCGCTTCGATCATCGAATGCAGGCGGTTGCGGCCCGTCTGGGGCGTCCATTGCACGAGTTGGTTGATCGAATTCAGCGCCCGTTTGCGGATGGTGTCGCCATAGGTGCTCATCCCATCATCCAGCGATTTGTCGATGGCGACAAACCATTGGGGCGTGTTGCGGAAGATCAGCGGAGCCTTGGACCGCCAGCTGTGCGGATAGGAATGCTTGACCTTGCCCTTGGCAAACAGCGTCCCGGTATAAGCAAGTTGCTTGATGACCGATACGTTTGCAGGACCCTCTTTCCCCTCGGGCGTGATGATCGCCTGGCCCCCAAACAGCGGTAAAGACGTGCGATAACTGCCATCGGGTTCGACGTTATAGGTCATCGGCAGGCCGAATTTCAGGCCCATCTGATAGTCGTCATCGCCGTGAGAGGGCGCCGTATGGACAAAGCCCGTACCCGCGTCATCGGTCACATGATCACCGGGCAGCATGGGTACGTCATAATCCCATTCCGCATTGCCGCCTTCGATGCCGCGGAAGGGGTGGGACATGTGGACGCCGTTCAGGGCTTCGGCAGGCACGTCGCGCAGGCGGGTGAAGCCGCTGACTTTGGCCGCTGTCATGACGCCTTCGGCCAGCTTGTCGGCAACGACGACAACCTCACCTACAGTGGCAGAAGCATTTTCGGCAGTCGCATCGACACGGTAGGCGCCATAGCTGATGGTGGGGTTGAAGGACACTGCCCTGTTCTGGGGGATAGTCCAAGGGGTCGTGGTCCAGATCACCACAACGGCACCATCAAGGGCACCGTCCAGCGGCTTGAACCGCACCCAGACCGTGTGACTGGTCAGGTCGTGATATTCCACCTCAGCCTCGGCCAAGGCGGTTTTCTCTACCGGCGACCACATGACGGGCTTGGAGCCTTGATACAGGCTGCCGTTCATCAGGAACCGCATGAACTCATCCGCGATCACCGCTTCAGCGTGGTAATTCATCGTCAGGTAAGGGTCGGCCCAGTTGCCAGTGACCCCCAACCGCTTGAACTCCTCGCGCTGGATGTCGATCCAGCCCGCGGCAAAGGCGCGGCATTCGCGGCGGAAATCGACGATGTTGACGTCGTCCTTGTTCAACCCCTTGGCGCGGTACTGCTCTTCGATCTTCCACTCGATCGGCAGGCCGTGGCAATCCCACCCCGGCACATAGCGGGCGTCGTGGCCCATCATCTGCTGGCTGCGGACAACCATGTCCTTCAGGATCTTGTTCAGCGCGTGGCCGATGTGCAGATGGCCGTTGGCATAGGGCGGGCCGTCGTGCAGCGTGAACGGCGTGCGGCCCTTCTTCTGACGCAGACGGTCATAGATGCCCATTTTTTCCCACCGCGCCAGCCAGGCGGGTTCGCGCTGCGGCAGGCCCGCGCGCATCGGAAAATCGGTCTCAGGCAGGAAAACGGTATCGCGGTAGTCAACGGGCGTGTCGGCCATATCGGCGGTCCTTGAAAGGGGGGAAGGGTCGGGGTGCAGCGCACCAGTCCCGGCGCCTGAAGGATCAGGACGCCGGGCCGATAATTCGTGCAGGGGGCGCGGATATGCGTGTCATGCCAGCCTTATAGGAAAGGGCGTGCGGGTGGTAAAGGGATTTGGCGCAACTTGCCGCCGTTCACCGGGCCGCAGCCCAGCGGTTCAACCACGCCAGACCCGCCAGCGACAGGCCAAGGCCCAGGAAGCTGAAGACCCGGGTCAAACCGGTCAGCCCGGCGGCGTCGATCAGAAAGACCTTGGCAATCGTCAGGGCGATCACCGTCATGGCAATCCGGCGCAGCGTGGCCGAGCGGGTGGCGATGGACTGATAGATCAGCGCCGCCCCCATCAGCAGCAAGGCGATGGTATAGCTGTAAAGCTCGGGCTGGGTCACGCCGGGCCCACCCAGGAAATCACCCTGCCAGAAGCGGCGGATTTCAAGCCCGGTGTAAAGCGCCACCAACGCCGACCCTGCGCCAAACAGGCCAAAGGTCACCCTGCGCGGATAAGACAGCCACCAGGCGGCGGTCAGCAACATCAGGCCAGGCAGCGCATAAGACAGCGCCAAACTGTCCAGCACGAACGGTCCGATCACGTTGGCGCCAAGGTGATCAGGGTCAAAGGCGAACAGCGGGTTCAACGGTACCGCAGACCAGAACAGACCAATGGCCGCCATCAGGCCCGCACCCAAGGCAAACATCCGCCGCAACCCGCGCAGCGCCCCACCCAGTTCAGCGCGGTAGGCTTGCGTCAGCATCAGCACCACCCAAGGCATGGCGTTGAGCGAGGTGGCATAGTTCAGATCCATGGCCCCGTCCCAGTTCGGGCCGGGCACAATCCAACGCGTCAGCAAGATGTTGACCAGCACAGCCGTCGTCGCCAGGGCCGCGCTTTCCAAAACACCCTTGGTCATTACACGCTCGCGGTCCCGCAGCAGGTAAAGCGCCCCCACTTGCGCCGTCACTGTGCCAAGGAATGCCAACAGAACTTGGGCCAGGGGCGCGGCCATTGCCCAATCCAGCCCCGGGTCAATCAGCATACGGTAGCTGAGCACGGCCACAGCAATCTGGATGAACAGCCCCATCTCGGGCAACACAAAGCGACGGTCCAACGCAGCGGCAACCGCAACCAGAACCGCAAGGGCCAACGTCAGAGACGTGGCCGAGGTCAACAAGAACAGCGACAGCGCGATCAGCGACAGGGCAGACAAGGTGGCATAGGCCATGCGCCGATGATCCGCGCCATCCACGCGGGCAAAGCGGCTGGCAAGGGCAACCATCGCTGCAGCCAGAATCATCGGGTGGGCCGCCCATGCACCGGCACCCAAGACATCGCTGGGCACCCAGAACAACTCCAGCAGCGCCACGGCGACGGGGGCCACCAGAACGGCAGCCAACCCGTGGACGCGCGCCAAGGGGCCACCCCGCAGGGCGCGGTAGGTAAAGGACAAGGTGATCACAGTAGCAATCGCCACAAGCCAGGTCCCTGTCATGGGGCCTGATGTCTCGGGCGTGCGGCTTGCCAACGATTTCGCAAAAAAATCAATCGCAAGTGGCCAACCCTGTGTCGCCTCGAATACCAGACGCAGCAGAACGGCAAGGGCCGGCAACAGCGCCAGATCGGCCAGCCCTTCGGCCGGTTCAGCCCAGAGCAGCAGGACCACAGCCAGCAGCGCAAGGGCGCCAAAGGCCAGCAGGCCGATCAAGGCAGTCTCGCCCGGCAAGCTGAACAAAGCGATGGACGTGACCAGAGCCGGACCCGCCGCCAGCCGGACCGGGAAGGGTGGCCAGCCAGACTTGCCGTTGGCCGCCAGCGCCTGCAAGACGCTTGGGCCTGCATGGTCGGGGGTCAGGCGCCTTGCAGGCAGCAGGATGGCCAACACCGGCAAGACCAGAACGAACCCCAGCCATGCCCCCTGCCCCGCCCCGCCCGCCATCATCATGGCCCCGCCCAGATAGGCCAGCAGCAGCGCCAGCACCGAGACCCAGGCCCAGCGCCGCACGGCATCTGCCGCAAGGCCGATGGCGGCAATCAGGGCGTAATACCCATACAAAAGCGGCGTCGGCTGGTCGGTCGAGGCAATCAGGAACGGGGCCACGCTCGCCCCGATCAGCCCGATCGCCAGTAGAAGCGGGCCATAGAACCAGCCCAGAACCACCGCCAGGGCGGCCGTTAGCACATGCAGGACAAAAGCCGAATTTGAACCGATCAGGCCATAAAGCTGCTGCGCCGCAAGTGTTGCGGCAAACAGGATGACAATCCCCGCCCCGGCAAAAACCGAAGGCAGAAAGACGGTTGTCGCACCCTCATCATCGCCGCTGCGCCGCCGAACCCACTCGGCCGCAGCGATCAGTGCGGCACCCAAGCCATAGGCGGCCACCACGCGCAGCCAAGGCGGCAACAATCCATTTTGGACGCCATATTGCACCAAGAAAATCCCGGCCAGAGCCAGCGACACGGCAGAGACGACATAGATCCAGTTGGCCTGCATCCAGGTCGCAAAGGCAGAAGCGCGATCTGCGGTCATCACAATCGGGCCGTCCTGCGCCGGATTGGGTTGGTCCTCCGGGAATGCCACGTCGGGAATGTCTTCGGGCTGTGGTGCGCTTGGCAGTGGAGCGGGCGGTGGGGTGACAGAAGTCGAAGGATGTGTCGGAAGCCAACCCCCGAACTCGGGCTGAGGGGCGGTGGCAGTGCTGGGTGTTCTGGCAGACCTAAGCTCGTTGACCTCGCGCTCCAAATGGCGGACGCGGGCCCGCAGGTTGGATTGTCCGATCAGCAAGACAATGACAGCCACAGGAATGGCCAGGGCGATCAGGCCGATCAAGATCAACAGACCATCCATCGCGCTCCAACCCTTGCCCTTTGCCCTTGGGACAACCTAGACCCCTTCACCCCAAACACAAAGCCCGGATTTTGTAGGCCCTTGCCTTGGCCGGGATTTGCGGTTGCAATGGCGCATGGGCTTGCGGATCGGAATTGTCGGGGCGGGAATGGGCGGGCTGGCGGCGGCAGCGCTGTTGGCGCGGCGTGGCCATGCCGTGACGCTGTTGGAACGTTTTGCCGTGCCGCGTCCGGTGGGCTCGGGGCTGGTGGTGCAACCGGTCGGACTGGCCGTGCTGGACGCTGTCGGCGCCGGGGATGCGGCGCGGGATTTGGGGGCACCGCTGCGCCAGATGCTGGGTCATGCGGGCAGTCGGGTTGTGCTGGATGTGCAATACAGGCCGCAGGCGCCGGGTCTGGCCATGCACAGGGCAAGCCTGTTTGCGGTGTTGTGGCAGGCGGCACAGTCGGCGGGGGTGACGCTGGAAACCGGTGCGGCAGCGACCGCCTGCGCCGGTGGCTGGGTGCAACGTGGTCCTGCAGGGCCAGTCGGGCCGTTTGATCTGATCATCGATGCCTCAGGGGCGGGGTCCGTCCTGTCACCGCTCCGGGCGCGGGCGCTGCCCTTCGGCGCGGTCTGGGCCTCGGTCCCCTGGCCCACCGATGGTTCCCTGCCACCCGACCAATTGACCCAGCGCTATCACCAGGCCGCGCGCATGGCGGGGGTCATGCCCATCGGGCGGTTGCCGGGCGAGGATGTCGCCCGGGCCGCCGTGTTCTGGTCCCTGCCCCAAGCCGACCTTGACCACTGGCCCTCGGTGGATTTCGCAGGCTGGAAGGCGCAGGTCTGCCAATTCTGGCCCGCCATCACCCCCTATCTGGCACATCTGACCCAAGCCGCGGACATGACCGTCGCCCGTTACAGCCACGGCAGCCTTGCCACCCCCTATCAGCCCGGCCTTGCCTTCATCGGCGACGCCGCGCACCGGGCCAGCCCGCAACTGGGCCAGGGTGCCAACATGGCGCTGCTGGACGCCATGGCGCTGACACTGGCACTGGACGCAGGGTTGCCGGGCGCCTTGCCCCGCTATGCCGCCATGCGCCGTTGGCACCGCAGGTTCTATCAGGCCTTCTCTGCCCTGCTGACCCCCATGTACCAATCCCACAGCCGCACCCTGCCCGTTCTGCGCGACCACGCCCTTGCGCCCTTGGGTCGCATCGGACCCGTGCGACAGGTGTTGACGGCGCTGGTTTCGGGTGATGTTCTGCCCCCCTTGGGCCGCCATCGCTGGCCCTGAGGAGGGTTTGATGCAGGAAGCTTCGGTGAACGTTCTGGGAGGCGAGTTGCAGCCCTGTTCCACCCGGCCCATGACCGGGTTCTATCGCAACGGCTGTTGCGACACCGGCCCCGAGGATCGGGGTGTCCATACCGTTTGCGCGGTCATGACAGCCGAGTTTCTGGCCATGTCGAAATACCTTGGCAACGACCTGTCCACCCCGCGCCCCGAATTCGGCTTTGCGGGATTGCGCCCCGGTGACAACTGGTGCCTTTGCGCCGCGCGGTTCCTTCAGGCGCATGAGGAGGGCGCGGCCCCCCAGGTCCGCCTCGACGCCACCCACAAGCGCACCCTGGACATCGTGCCGCTGGACGTGTTGCAGCGCCACGCGATGCCCTAGGCCCGCAGGGCCAAGGCAAGGTCCATCACATTGGTTCCCGTGGGGCCCGTCACAAACAACGCACCGCGCTGATCAAGAAACGTACCGCTGTCGGCAGCAGACAGAGCTGCCGGTGCAGCCTCAGTCCAGGTTGTGCCGTCCACCAATCCGCCCGCCGCAGTGGTCGGGCCATCACTGCCATCCGTGCCCGCAACCAGAACCGACACGTCGGGCGCCCCCTGAATGACCTGCGCCATCCGCAGCGCAAGCGCCTGATTGCGCCCACCAAGGCCCGGATTGGGCGGCAAGATCACAGTAGGTTCGCCCCCCCACACATACAGACCCGGCCCGCCAAGTTCGCTGGCCATAAGCTCCGCACTTGCCGCCACATCATCGTACAGCGTTTCCGCATTCAACCGCACAGTCAGACCAAGCGCCTCCGCCTTGGCCGCCGCGGCCGCACGCGCGACGGTGTTTGAGGCGACGATCCGACATTCCTGCGCCAAACCGTCCCGGGGGTGGCAAAGACCAATGCCAGAGCCGATGGTTTCAATCAGATCGCCGCGTGTGTCCGACACGGCCAGCACAGTCACCCGCGCCCCCCGGAAATGACCAAGCAAACCACCGCCCTTGATCTGTGACAGCTTGGTGCGTTCGGCGTTCATCGCGGCAATATCCTTGCCCGACGCCAGCAGGGCGCGGTTCAATCCCATGATGTCGTCCAAACCCACGCCGGGCCGGGGCGCCTCGACCAGCGCCGATGCGCCCCCTGACACCAAAAGCAGCAGATGGCTGCCCGGCGGGGCGGCTTGCACTTCGGCCAGCAGACGGGCACCGGCGGCAAGACTGCTGGCATCGGGAACGGGGTGGGACGCCTCCAGCACCTCAAACCCCAGACCGGGTTCGCCGTGATCCTGTTTGGTGATGGCAAGGGTGCGCACCGGGCCGAAGCGGGCAAAGGCAGGCTTGGCCATGGCAACGGCGGCCTTGCCCACAGCGAGAATCAGGTCAGGGCGGGGGATGGGGTCATGGTCCAAGGCATGGGCGACCGCCGTGTCGCCCCGCACCGCCTCAACCCCCGCCCACCAGATTTGTTGCAATAGTCGGGCGCGGTCATCAGGGGTCATGGGGTCCTCTTGGGTCAGGGTGGCGGCACGCTAGGGGCTCGGGCCCGCAGGATCAAGGCTTGCCATGCCGCTGCCAAAGCCGGAAGGTGGGGCAAACGAAAAGGGGCCGATATGAGAAAGCTGCAAACCCAAGGCGTGCACCACATCACGCTGGTCGGCGCTGACCGGCAGTCGACAATCGACTTCTGGGAAGGGGTGCTGGGCATGCCCTTCATCTTTGACCAGCCCAACCTTGACCGCCCGTCCGAGGGGCACTTGTACTTTGACCCCGGCGATGGCCGCCTGATCACCGTCTTCACGAATGAGGACCGCAAGCCGCCCCTGCGCCGCGCCGGAACCGAGGTTGGGGCAGTGCATCACGTGGCCTTTGCCGTGTCCCTTGCCACCTTCCGGCAAGCGGTGATCCGGCTGGACGACCGGGGCATCAAGCATTCCGGCCCCAAGGATCGCGGCTTCATGGATTCGATCTATTTCGAGGATCCCTGCGGCCTGCTGATCGAACTCGCCTGCTATAAATTCGAACCGCCGATGGGTTGCAGCCATGCCGATGTGATGATCCTGGCCCACCGTCTGCGGGTCGCGGCCGGGGATGGCAATATCCTGGAGGTTCATCTGGCCGATGCGATTGAAACGCTGGTGGCCCAGCGGCAGGGCAGCCTTTCGGCGGACCGGGGTCCGAAGGATCCCTATAAGGGCTGAAGGGGCGTCTAGATCTGGACGTTTTGCAAAAGCGTTTAGG
>CAMDHB010000041.1 GCA_945897655.1 Pseudorhodobacter antarcticus | reverse complement strand
CCCTCGTCGCAGGCGCTGACGCCGGGGCAGAAAACCGGGCCGCCGTCGCGTGACTGATCGAAACCTGCAAGATGAATACAGTCGACCCCCGCGCCTGAATGGCCAGCACCTTCACGGCAACCATCAGCGGCCATACCCAAAGCCGGATCAACGATCTGCCGCCGTGGATTTGCGCCGCCAAGGTGTGATCGAAACAGCGCTTACGCTGAGCCGGGATCCCGTGCAACTGCTGAGAATTCCAAAGGTCCCGCCGCAAGGTGGGGCCTTATGGCTATAGATCATGATCAGATCCGAGCACTTTTCGCAGCCTTTCAGCTGCAAAGGGTTGGGTGTCAAAAATCAGTCAGACGGCGCTGCTTTCGCGTCAAGCGTGCTGCTGAAAATCCGACCCGACGGCCGCGCCAAAGCACGACTGATGTGATTGCAGGCAGGCGCTCTCAATTGGCAGTACGAAAGATAGTTCAATCGGACCTTTAAGATACTGTTTTCATTCGGAAAAAGTGCTCCCATCGCATTGCTCTGGTTGGATTTGTGTGACCTTAATCCGGTCAACCTCAACCTCAACCTCAACATCAGGATGCTCCCATGGCAGACATATTCTCACTTTCGCCATTCGATACGCGCACCGCATTCATCGCCTCTACAGGGGTGCCTTTCGACTCATCCTACGTCGTGCAAGCCCCTGCGTTGATCGTGGATGTTCCTATTGTAGCTTTGCTGGGGGAACTTTACGGTCACGTTCCCATGCTTGAAGACCACGTGCCCGGAACTGTCACATTGACCTATATCTATGGCGATTATGCCAGCGAGCCGATCTTTGGTTACGCTGCATATGGGAATGGCCTGCTGTCCGAAGACTCCGCTGTGACAATTCTCTTGGTTGGAGAATTTCAGCAGGACTTTTGGATAATGACTGGCAGCACGTTGACCTTCGAGGCTTTGCTGGCGGCCACCGCGACAGATACGCCGGAAGATGACAACGCTTTGATCCGGTCCACCCTCGAGGGCGACGACAACGTCTTTCTCAGCGAAGGCAGAGACTACTTTAACGGTTCACGCGGCAATGACTTCATATACGGTAACAAAGGCGGAGACCATCTGTTCGGCGGCGCGGGCGATGACACGCTGCGTGGCGGTGCAGGGTATGATCACCTCAAAGGCGGATTGGGCAACGATGTGTTCCTGTTTGCCGATATCCCTGAAAACAGTAACATTCTGCGGGGCAGCGACGTCATCGAGGATTTCCAGCAGGGCGAGGATTTGATCGACCTGCACAGGATTGATGCACGAACCGCAGCCCAAGGGAACCAGGCGTTTGTTTTCAAGGGTGAAGCAGGTGTCGGTGAGGCTGGATCGTTCGGAGACAAGCCGGCTGGCGAGGTGAGGTTCGAGATCGTCGATAACGACGGCAATCGCGATTGGACCCTGATCTATCTGGATACGGATGCAGACAGCGATCCGGAAATGATGGTGGCTCTGGCCGGCCTCTATTACAACCTCCAGGCGTCCGACTTCATTCTATGATCGCATCGGCGGCAACCCTTGTTGCCACCGGACACCCCCGGGTTCATCCCGGCGACCGGGGGCAGTTGATCATGTGACCTGCCCCTGCATGAACTCCACTTGGAGGCTATCGCCCGCTCTGCCATTCCAAGGCTTGGCAGCGACCCGTGAGGTGTGATCAAGCGCACCACTGTTCCGGCCTCTGCCTCGGTGCGCTTAAACACACCCAGCGTGTTAAAATGTGGTTAATGAAAAATCGCAAGCCATTGTTATATAATGATATTCCAAAGTGTCCACATGTGGACACCCCCAGCCGCCGGCCAACACGTCGGGCGCGGCTATTACACCGCCGCCGCCGCACGCCCTGCCACCCGCCCCGTCGCCAGACACCCGGTCAGCAAATAGCCCCCTGTCGGCGCCTCCCAGTCCAGCATTTCACCGCAGACAAAGACGCGGGGCAGGGCGGTCAGTTCCAGGCCCTCGGTCACGCTGGAAAACTTCACCCCCCCACTGACCGAGATTGCCTCATCCAGCGGGCGGGGGCCGGCGTGGTGGATCGGCAGGGCCTTGGCGGCGTTCAGCGGGTCCATCCCCCGGCCAAACTCCAACGCCAGCGCCTGCGCCACCGGCGACAGGCCCAGTTTGCGCAACCGGTTGGTAAAGGTTTCGCCCCCCTTCATCTGCGCCAGCTTTTCGCGGACCTTGTGTTCGGACATGTCGGGCAGGAAATCCACCGTCAGCGCCGCCCCCTCACGCATGTCGCGGGACACGGAATAAATCCCACCCCCCTCCAACCCCCTGGCCGAGATGACAAACTCCCCCATCTCGCGCTTGCGGCCCACACACAGGGCGGCGCCCTTGACCGGTTGGCCAAAGAATTTCGCCATATAGGGCGACCAGTTCACCACAAAGCCCATGTTGGCGGGGCCGAACGCCTCAAACTCGACCCCCTTCTCAGCCAAAAACGGCACCCAGGCGGCATCGGACCCCAGCCGCGCCCAGGACGCGCCGCCCAGTGCCAGAACCGTGACGTCGGGCTGCAGCACCTGCGCGCCCTCCGGCGTATCAAACGCCAGTCCGCCCTCCGCAAACCCGGTCCAGCGCCATTTCAGGCGCAACTCCACCCCCGCCGCCCCAAGCCGGGTAAGCCAGGCCCGCAAAAGGGGCGAGCCCTTCATGCTGCGCGGAAACACCCGCCCAGTGGAGCCCACAAACACCTCTTGCCCCAGCCCACGGACCCAGTCCATCACCTGCGATGGGCCGAAATCCCGCAACATCCGCTCCATCGGGGTCGATCCATAGGTTTTGGCAAAGACCTGAAAATTCTGGTCCTTGGTGATGTTCAGACCACTTTTGCCCGCCATCAGGAACTTGCGCGCGGGGGATGATTTCGCCTCGCAGACAATCACCCGCCGCCCGGCCCGGGCCAGTTCTTCGGCGGCCATCAACCCGGCAGGTCCGGCCCCGATGACCAGAGCGAAAGTGTCAGATTGCACGGGCAACTGGGGCAGGTCAGGGCTGTGGGGCATGGGATGCGGGCCTTTGCGGCGTTCGGGATGTGTCAGGCCTCTTATACCCGTTCCTGCCGCCATCCACCCCGTAAAGCCGAACATTCACCGAATTATCGGCGCCTCAGGCCCGGCCCGCGCTGGGCGACAGCGAAATCGGGTCAATCCCCATCAGCCGCAGCGCCCCCATCCATTTGCCGCTGTCGGCTGCCGAAAAGATCAGATCCTGCGCCAGGTCCGACACGAGCCAGTCATTGCGGGCAATTTCGCCTTCCAACTGCCCCGGCCCCCAACCGGCATAGCCAAGGGCCAGCAGGGCTTGCTTGGGACCGGTACCTTGGGCCAACGCCTCAAGCACGTCCAACGTCGCCGTCATCCCCAGACCGCCGCGCACCGGTGTCGTCGTTTGCCCGCCATTGTAATCGGCCGAATGCAGCACAAAACCGCGCCCCCGCTCAACCGGGCCGCCAAAGTGCACCCGGATATCGCGGCCGTGGCCCTTGCCCGCAATTTTCAACTGCCCCAAAAGCTCGGCAAAGCTGAAGTCCGGCACCGGTTTGTTCACGATCAACCCCATCGCGCCATCGTCCGAATGGGCGCAGATCAGGATGACCGACCGTTCAAAGCGCGGATCACCCATAGCTGGCATGGCCACAATCAGCTTTCCTGCCAGATCCATCGAGTCGCCCCATGCTTTTGCCAGACAAGGATGATCCGTCTTTGCCCCATGCTCAAGTCCTCACACGGATATCGCCGCAATGTGAATTCCCCTTTGCTGCCCTGTCGTCTAGGGAAGGGGCATGAACCGCACAGCCCTCGCCTGTCTGATCGCCACCCTTGCCGCCCCCGCCCTTGCCCAGACGCAAGAGGAGGTTTTGCAGGCCACCCTTCTGCCTGGTTGGCAGATGGCGGATGGGCACCGGATGGCTGCGGTGCGGCTGGATCTGGCGGACCATTGGAAAACCTATTGGCGTGCCCCCGGCGAAACCGGCATTCCGCCGCAGTTTGACTGGTCGGGGTCAACCAATCTGAAATCCGTGACGCTGCATTGGCCCAGCCCTGAAGTCATTACGCTCGATGGCATGCAAAGCATCGGCTATCTGCATGAACTGGTCCTGCCGGTCGAGGTTGTTGCGATTGATCCCGCCAAGCCCGTGGAATTGCGGCTGCAAATGGATCTGGGGGTTTGCAAGGACATCTGCATGCCTGCGGCTGTATCGCTGCAGGGGCTGCTGGACGGGCCTGGTGCGGCGGATACGGCAATCAACGCCGCCCTCAGCAATCAGCCCAGCACCGCAGCGCAAGCAGGTCTGACGGATATCGGCTGTGCCGTCTCGCCCAATGACGATGGGTTACGTCTGGCGGCCACCATCGGGATGCCGCGACAGGGCGACCCCGAAACTGTGGTGTTTGAAACCGCCGATGCCACGGTCTGGGTTGCACAAGCCACCGCCAGCCGGGCAGGGCAGGTTCTGACCGCTGAAACCGATCTGGTCCCGCCGAACGGCGCACCCTTTGCACTGGACCGCTCAGGGGTGACCGTCACCGTCATCGGTCAGGGCCGCTCGGTCGAGATCAAGGGTTGCCCAGCCCCGCGTGGGTAGCCGGTCTGCCGGAAAAGCTCCGCTTCGCCCTACCGTGCCATCGCCCGCACCCAAGCCGGGCGCGCAGTCATCCGGGCGTGAAACTCTGCCAGCACCGGGGCAGGGTCGGGGAATTTGGCCGCACCGGCCCAGGACAGGCAATGCGCCAGCAGCATGTCGGGCACCGTCATCATATCGCCCATCAGATAGGGCCCGCTAAACGCCTCGGCCAACCGCGCCTGATTGCGCTGATACTCCCACCGCAACGTCGGCTTGATCTCGGCCAGCCGCATCTCTTCGGGCAGGATGAAGCTGTGCCGCGATGCGGTCCACAAAAGCCCCTCCAACTCATCCAGGATCAGGCAGGTGAACCCATCCTGCCGCGCCCGTTCAATCGTGCCTGCTGCATAAGTGAACCGGCCATGCTTATCCGCCAGATAGGTCATGATCGCCACCGAATCGGTCAGCGTCACGCCGTCCACAATCAACACCGGCACTTTGCCCGAGGGGTTGACCTGCCGCGCCTCCGATGACGCAGGCCGCAGGGGAAGGTGCTCATACGGCACCCCCAACTCCTCCAGAATCCAGACAATGCGGGCAGCGCGGGTCTTGACGGACCCTATGGCGGTATATGTCATCTCCTACCTCTTCATCATCGCAATGCGGATCAGCGCCCGCTCCATAACGGCCATCGCCGGTGCGCGGGTGGTTGACCGCAGCGTCAGATCGGTTTCCACCAGCAGGCCCAAGGCCTGCTCCAACGCCCGCCCGCCCCATTTCTGCGCCTGTGCCTGCATCGCGGGCCTGCGGTTGCCAAAGCCAAAGGTCCGCGCCATGCCCGCCGCAATCCCCCCGGGGTCATTGGCCGCACCATGCAGCGCCCGGACATAGCGCAGCGTTTGAATGCACAAGGTCACCGCCTGCACACCCTGCCCCTCGATCCGGCGCATCAGCAGGCCCAGGTCCACCGCCCTGCCATCAACCGCCGCCGCGACCACGTCCAACACATCGGTTTCCACCGAACCTGGGGCCAGATCCGCCACCTCGGCCACAGTCAGCGGCGTTGGGTCGCCATGCTTGTACAGCGCCACCTTTTCCAGCGTCTGGCGAAAATCGCCGGGGTCCAGCGCGCGCGACAGGGTCACCAGTTCGGCCATCGCCGCCGGGTCAATCGCCTTGAGGCCTGCGCGCGATAGCAACCCCTCCACCTCCTCACGGCTGGGCGGGTCATCGAACAGACCTATCGCCACTGCCGCCAGATGCTTTTCCACCAGCGTCTTCAGCGCCGACTTGCCCTTCAACTCGCCCGCCGTCAGGATGATGTTGGCATCCCCCGGCTTCCATTCCTGCAAGGCAATGCCCACCGTTTCGGCCAACCCATCCGTCGCCTCCTCGACAAAGGCCACGCGCGGCCCTGGAAAGAACCCCACAGACTTGATCGCGTCAAGCAGCAATGACCCGTCGCGCCTGAGGTCAGCCCCCGACATCCGCGTCAACCGCATCTCTGCCTCACCCTGCGGGCCGATCAGCGCGGCTATCGCCTCTTGCCGCTTCAGCGCCACCCGCATCGCATCGGCCCCGTAAATCAGCACCCCCGCCCGCCCCGGATCGGGCCGCGCCAGATAACGGTTCGCCTCAGACCCGGCCAGCTTCACAGTTCTGCCACCATCAACCGCGCTACGATCTGATCTGAAAGGATGACCATCAGCCGGCGTGCAGCGTCCTCCTTGGCGGTCAGCCCCGCCACCGTGGACCCTGTCGCGGAGTATGAGGTAAAGCTGTCCTCGCGCCCCCCGGCCATCCTTTGACCATCGGCCACCCGTGTCAGGGTCCAATCGACCGCGCCGGTCAGGTTATACCGCGTGATCGCCCCTTCCGCCGTGATCGCCACACCTTCGCTTGCCGTCACGATGGAATAGCGCAGGTCATACAGCGCCACATCGGGCCGCCCCAAGCGGTCCTCGATTGCCGCGACAAAGTCGAAATCCTGCTGATCGTCGGGGTCCTGTGCCCGCACCGTGCCAATCAACTGCCGCGCAGCCCCGCCGGTGCCCAGGGCGGGCGTGAACCCACAGCCGCCCAAGGCCAACATAACCAGAACCGAACGGCGGCTAGACAACCACATTGATGATACGCCCCGGAACGACGATCAGCTTCTTGACCGGGGCCCCGGCCAGAAACTTTTGCACATCCTCGTTCGCCAGCGCGATCTTTTCAATCTCTGATGCGGCCATATCCTTCGGTACCGTGATTTCGGCTCGCCGCTTGCCGTTGATCTGGATGGGCAGCGTCACTGTGTCATCCACCAGCAAAGCCGGGTCCGCCTTGGGCCAGGGTGCCTGCGCGCACAGACCCGCACCGCCCTGGAACGTCCAGATGCTCTCGGCGATATGCGGCGTCATGGGTGACATCAGCTGCGCCAGGGTGCGGATCGCCTGCTTCATCGCGGGGGTCGAGGCATTGGCCTTGCTCAGCGTGTTGGTAAACTCATAAAGTTTCGCAATCGCCTTGTTGAAGGCAAAGCCCTCAATCCCTTGGGTCACCTCATGCACCGCCTTGGCCGTCGCCCGCGCCAGTGCCTCATCCCCCTCGCCAACATGATCGGCAGGCATGTCGCCAATCCGCGCACACAGCGTCCAGACCCGCGTCAGATGCTTGTTGGTGGCCTCGGCCCCCGATGCCGTCCATTCGACATCCCGCTCGGGCGGGCTGTCGGACATCACAAACCACCGCGCCGTATCCGCACCAAAGGCCGCGATGATGTTCATCGGGTCCACCACGTTCTTCTTGGATTTGGACATCTTGGCACTCGGGATCACCTCGACCAGCAAACCCTCATCATCCAGCGCCTGAATCAGCGCATCCACATCGCTCACATCCTCGGGGTCAATCGCCGGGGCATCGCCCAGCACCACGATCCGCCGGTCGGCGACGGCTATGGCCGTCACATCCTCGGGCAGGTGATACACCGGTCGGCCATTGGCATCCCGCGTCAGATAAATCTCATGCGTCACCATGCCTTGGGTGAAGAGGGCGTTGAACGGCTCAATCGCCTTGGCCGGCAAATGCCCCGTCGCATGCATCGCCCGCGCAAAGAAGCGGCTGTAAAGCAGATGCAGAATCGCGTGTTCAATCCCGCCGATGTACTGATCGACGTTCATCCAGTAGTCAGCTTCGGCCAGATCGGTCGGCGTCTTGGCATGCGGCGCGGTAAAGCGGGCGTAATACCAGGACGAATCCATAAACGTGTCCATCGTATCCGTCTCGCGCCGCGCAGGTGCCCCGCACTTCGGGCACGCACAGTTCCGCCACGTCGGATGGCGGTCCAGCGGATTGCCCGGAATGTCGAACGTCACGTCATAGGGCAGTTCAACCGGCAGGTTTTCCTTCTTCTCGGGCACCACACCGCAAGCCTCGCAGTGCACCACCGGAATAGGGCAGCCCCAATAGCGTTGCCGCGAAATCCCCCAGTCGCGCAGGCGGTAGTTGGTCACACCCCGGCCAATCCCCTTGGCCTCGCAATAGGCAATCGCCGCCGCCACCGCCGCCTCGCCCGTCTGCTCGGCCTCACCGGCAAAGCCCCGGACATAGCGCACCTTTTCCGACTTCATCGGCACATAGGCCTCGGTCAACTCCTCGGATTCGCCCACGAACACCGGCACAATCGGCAGACCGTACTTGGTCGCAAAGTCAAAATCCCGCCCGTCATGTGCCGGGCAACCAAAGATCGCGCCCGTTCCGTAATCCATCAGGATGAAGTTCGCGATGTAGACCGGCAACTCCCAGTTCGGATCCATGGGATGCACAACCCGCACCCCGGTATCGATCCCCAGCTTTTCCGCCGTCTCCAGCGCCTCGGCCGAGGTGCCCCCCTTGCGACACTCGGCGACAAAGGCCGCAATCGCGGGGTCCGTGGCCTCCAACGCCTTGGCCAAGGGGTGATCCGGGCTGATGGCGGCAAACGACGCCCCCAGCAAAGTATCCGGCCGTGTCGTGTAAACCTCCAGCCGCTCAAAACCCGCCGGGGCACCCGCCGTCGCAAAGCCAAACTGCAAGCCCTGCGACCTTCCAATCCAGTTGGCCTGCATCACCCGCACCTTTTCGGGCCAATCCTTCAACCCGTCCAAGGCCGCCAGCAACTCGCCCGAATAGTCGGAAATCTTGAAGAACCACTGCGTCAATTCCCGCCGTTCCACCGCAGCGTTCGACCGCCAGCCCTTGCCGTCAATCACCTGCTCATTGGCCAGCACGGTCATGTCGACCGGGTCCCAGTTCACCACCGCCGCCTTGCGATAGACCAAACCGGCACCCATCATGTCGATGAACATCGCCTGCTGCTGGCCATAGTATTCCGGATCACAGGTCGCAAACTCGCGGCTCCAGTCAATCGACAGGCCCAGCGGTTTCATCTGCGCCCGCATGTCCGCAATGTTGCCATAGGTCCAGTCCTTGGGGTGCCCCCCCCGCTCCATCGCCGCATTCTCGGCAGGCATCCCGAACGCATCCCACCCCATCGGATGCAGAACCGAGAACCCCTGCGCTGCCTTGTACCGCGCCACCACATCGCCCATCGTATAGTTGCGCACATGCCCCATATGGATGCGCCCCGATGGATAGGGGAACATCTCCAGCACATAATACTTGGGTCGCGCAGGGTCGTGCCGCGCGGTGAACACCCCGGCACTGGCCCAGGCCTCCTGCCACTTCGCTTCGATTACCGCAGGTTCATAGCGCGACATGTCAGGGGCCCTTTCGCAAATCTCACGCGGAATTACACCGCGTGCGGTGTCAAGGTCCAGCCTTGCCGGACGCCCGCGCCCGATTTCCCGGCTTGCAGCAGTTTATAGCCGGCTGTCGGCAATCCGCAATTCGCGCGCCCGGGACAGAATGGCATCCTCAACCGCGCGGATCGTGGCCGGGTCCACTGCCCCGCCACCCTGGGTCTGCATCGACAGCTTCAGCGAACGGGCATCCAGCGCCGGGTCTTGGACCAGAATCGTCGCACGGTACGACCGTCCACCCCCCGGCGGCTTGCCGTAGCCCGTCACGATGACACCGGTAAAGGGGTCAACCGATTCCACCGGCAGAAAGTTCAGCACATCCAGCGCCGCCGTCCAGATGTACTTGTTGACCTTGATGGTCTGATTGGGGTTGTTGCTGTTGCCAAACAGGTCACGAAAGCGGCTTTGCGCTGCCGGACTTGTGGCCGGATCATCGGCAGCGACCGCTGGCTGCGCCGACGCAGCCCCACCACCGAACAGCCCGCTGCTGGCCCCGCCGCCCGCCGTGCCACAGGCCGACAGGCTGGCAAACAGCATGGCAGCGCCAAGCGCGGTCAGTCGGGCAGCATTATGGCAGTGTAACAGCATCCCGACCCCCAATGTCCAATGCCGTTGTCTAGCCGACAGGCACCCGACTGCCAAGGCCTTCCCCAGCCGGCACCACGCTGTAACCCGCCGATTCGGCATGGAATCGCCGCGCGCCGGGTCAATCGCCCGATGCAGAACGGCCAGCCCGTACCCACCTGTTCGGGCGGCCAACACTTGTCGACAGGCCGTGGACAGGCGATTTCCACACCTGACAGGGGCGGGTGTATGGCGGAACTGTGGCAAAGCTGCACCATTGCTTTTGCCATAGCCCCCCGGCCCACGGACCAGCGTTGCAATCATGGCCCCGACATATGAAATAGTCTGCATACCCAGTTCGGAGACCTCGAGTTGGGCAGAACTTTCTTGAGACAACGAGGGAAACCATGAAAAAGATTCTTCTTGCTACCACGCTTCTGGCTGCTTCGACCAGCTTCGCAATGGCTGATGCACACCTGGCATGGAGCGGTTCGGCTGCTGCCGGTATCGCGTCTTCGCCCGCTGACGAAGGCGTTGATTCTGACGCACGTGACAACGACGAATTCCACGTTTACGCAAACGCCTCCATCGACCTGACCCTGTCTGGCAGCACCGATGGCGGCCTGACCTTCGGCGCAGGATTCGGCGCAACCACTGGCGAAACCTACGGTCTGGCTGATGACGATGGTTTCGGTTCGGAAGCTGGCGATTTCGGTGGCCCGACCGTGTTCATCTCCGGCAGCTTCGGCAAGCTGGAATTCGCAGACGACAACTTCGACTTCGCTGACGACAGCACCACCGGCGACGTGAAGTATTCGGGCAAGTTCGGCATGTTCGGTGTTGGCGTCATCGCTGACATGGAATCGGGCGAAATGGGCTTCAACACCGACTTCGCAGTTGGTGCGGTTTCCGTGACTGCAAGCGCAGACACCGTCGACCACTTCAACATTGGCGCTTCCTTCAAAGTCAGCGACGCGATCACTGTTTCGGCCTCGACCGACGAAAACAGCGACGCCGTTGTTGGCGCAGCTTTGACCGCTGGTTCGATCTCAGCTTCTGCTGACTTCAACACCTCGGACGAGTCGATCGACCTGTCACTTGGTTACGCAGCAAACGGATTGTCGGCAAACTTGGACACCAACACCGTATCCGAATCGTGGACCGTGACGATCGGTTACGATCTGGGCGGCGGTCTGGCTCTGGAAGCTGGCACCAACTACAACGGCGACATGATGGTTGGCGCAACGATGGCATTCTGATCCAACCGGATCGGAGCTAAGGAAAGAGCGGGCCTTGTGCCCGCTCTTTTCATTTTCGGCCCCGTGGTCCACACAGGACAAAAGCATGAGGCCCCAATGTCCCTTTCCGAAATCCGCGCCCGCCTGACCGCCGCCGAACTGGCCGCTGGCCGCACACCCGGGTCCGTGACCCTGATCGCGGTGTCCAAGATCCAACCCGATGACCGCGTCCACGCCGTCCTGACCGAAGGCCAGCGCGTGTTTGGCGAAAACTATGTGCAAGAGGCGGCTGGAAAATGGCCCGCCTTCCGGGCCGCGTTCGCAGGCGTTCAGGTCCACATGATCGGACCCTTGCAAACCAACAAGGCCAAACAGGCGGTCGAGTTGTTCGACGCCATCCACACCCTTGACCGCCCGTCACTGGCCCAGAAACTGGCCAGCCTGGCCCAACAGCGCGGCCGCTGCCCCGACCTGTTCGTTCAGGTCAACACCGGGTCCGAACCGCAAAAGGCGGGCGTCCTGCCCGGCGATGTGGACGCCTTTCTGCGCGATTGCCGCGCACTGGACCTGTCGCCTGTAGGCCTGATGTGCATCCCGCCCGATGGGACTGACCCTATCCCGCATTTCCGCACCCTGGCCCAAATGGCAGGGCAGAACGGCCTGAGCGGCCTGTCGATGGGCATGAGCAGTGATTTCCCCGCCGCCGTGGCGGAAGGCGCAACCCATATCCGAGTGGGCTCCGCCCTCTTCGGCGCAAGGCGCAGCGCCTGACCCATCCAAAATCCTTGGAAGGATTTTGGTTCCTTCCCCCGGCGTCAGGTCAGCCAGACCCGGGCATAGGGCGGCAGGGCAATCTGTCCGTGATAGGAAATCACTTGCTTGTCCGACAAAGCGTCCTGCATCTGGGTCACCCCATGCGCCCGCGCCACCCCTTCGGGCAGGTTCAACCAATGTTCTGTCATGTTGAACAGGCCCAACATCGCCCCCGTTGGGGCCTGGCGCACAAAGGCGAACAACCCGCTCTGGCCGGTGTCCACAATCCTGACCGGATGCGCCGCATGCAGGGCAGGGGTCGCCCGCCGGCGGTGCAAGATATCCTTGACCCCGCGGAACACCTGTCCTGCCGCCCCATCATCGGAATGGCGGAACTTGGCCACGTGCCAATCCATCTGGGGCCGGTGAATCCAGCGGCTGTCATGGGCATGTTCGGGCACGTCCAGATAGCCGTGATCGTTCAGCATCGCCAATTCATCACCCATATAGATCAACGGAATACCGCCAAACCCCGCAATCAGCGCATGGCCCAGCAAAATGCGCTGCACCGCCCGATCCGCCCCATCCGAATCGCCCTCGCCTTGCGCCTTTTCCAACCCCGCCAGTGAGGCAAACGTCCCCGAGATTCGCTTGTCCCCGGTGGCGGGGTTCACCTGAAACAAGGCACCCCGCGCAAAGGTACCCGGAAAGCTGCCCTCATAAAAATTCGACAAAAACGCCCTGTGCCCCGTGCCCGAGACATTCATCGCCGCCGCATCCTCATCCGTGATGGCCCAGCCGATATCATCATGACAGCGGATATAGGTCGCATAGGTCGCATTGGTCAGCCGGTCGGGGAAATGGGTGCGCAGAACATGGCTCATCATCCGCGCATCGCGGGTGGCAAGCGCCCCCCAGAACTGCACCATCAGGCTGTTGTGATAGGCCAGGTTCCCCTCGCGCCCATCATGCTTGCCCCGTCCCAGATAGGGCAGCATCTCGGCCGGGGCGACAATCGCCTCCTCCAGATGGATCACGGCAGGGCAGGCAATGCGGCAACAGGCGCGCAGCGCTTGCAACAACATATGCACCTCAGGCTCCGACTGGCAGCGTGTACCCAACCGCTTCCACATGAAGGCCACGGCATCCAGCCGCAGGACATCAACCCCCCGGTTGGCAAGGTACAGCATGATGTCCACAATCTCGACAAAGACCGCAGGATTGGCCCAGTTCAGATCCCACTGGTGTTCGTTGAACGTGGTCCAGACCCATTTGCCGAAATGCGGGTATTCGGTGAAATTGCCGGGGGCGTTGTCCGGGAAAACCTCGACCAGAGTGCGTTCGTATTGGCGCGGCATCGCCGGGTCATCAAACATCAGGTAATAATCCTGATACCGCGCATCCCCCCGGGCGGCACCTTGGGCCCAGGCATGTTCCTTGGCCGTATGGTTCAGCACCATGTCGATGCAGACCGAAATCCCCCGCGCGCGCAGGGCCGCCGTCACCTCTTCGAAATCGGCCATCGTGCCGTAATCGGGGTTGATCGCGCGGTAATCCATCACCGAATAACCGCCATCGCTGTCACCGGGGCGCGGTTTCAGGCAGGGCATGAAGTGGACATAGGTGATGCCCAGATCTTCCAGATAATCCAGCTTGTCCAGAACCCCCTTCAGCGTTCCGGCAAAGCGGTCAATGTAGAAGACATAGCCCGCCATCTCGGGCCGCTGAAACCAGTCCGGCTCCAGATCGCGCTTCAGATCCAGCCGTTTCAGATCGGCGGGCCGCGCCGCCCAACCGGTGCGCAGGGTGCCAAGCAGCGTGTCGCGCAAGGTGGCATAATCGGGATGCTGCCCATACAGCGCCTCCAGCATCGGCCACAGGTCCGCCGCGCTGCGCTCCAACCGCAGCGCAAAGACGTCGTCATCCGTGATCGAAGCTGTTTTCGCCATGAGGTATTCCTTTTTGCGGCAAGTCTAAGCCCCCCAAAGCGTATTGGAAAGGCCTCAACCCCGCACAATCAACCGGGTCTGATGAGTGATGCGGTTGGCGATCCAGATCAGATCCGCCCGGTCCAGCGCCACACACCCCGCCGTCCGGGCATGGGGCCTGCGCCAAGAGTGGACGAAAATGGCCGATCCCCGGCCCGGCACCGACTGCGGCCAGTTCCAGTCCGTGATCAGAATCAGGTCATACATCGGGTCCGCCCGTGTCAGCCTTTCATGGCCAAAGCCATGCGGGGCGCGGACCATCAGGTTGTAATCCGGGTCGCGCGGGTCATCCGACCACAGGTCAGGCGGGCCGTAGGGCAGGGCCCAATCCGGCAATGCTGCCTTGGTAATCCGGTCAGGCCGGTACAGCATCCCCACAATCCGGTGCGTACCCTCAGGCGTGGCGCCATCCCCCTCACGCTTGCGCGCCGCCGGAACAATCCCACCCCGCCCCACCGTACAAGCAAACCGCCGACCGAAGGCACGCAAGCCCCAACGCCCCACCACGATATGCGTCACAGCAAATGCCCCGACTTTGCCGCCTTGGTCGCCAGATACCCTTCGTTCTGCGCGGTCTTGCCCACCTGCAACGGCACCCTTTCGGCCACGGCGAACCCACACCCCTCCATCACGCCAATCTTGCGCGGATTGTTGGTCATCAGCCGCACCGCCTGAAACCCCATCTTGCGCAGAATATCCGCGCCAATCCGGAAATCCCGCTCGTCATCCTCAAACCCCAGCCGGTGATTGGCCTCGACCGTGTCAAACCCCTGATCTTGCAGCGAATAGGCCCGCATCTTGTTGGCCAGCCCAATCCCGCGCCCCTCCTGGTTCAGATACAGCAACACCCCCGAACCCTCGGCCCCCATCTGGCTCAGCGCGGCATGCAACTGCGCCCCGCAATCGCATTTCAAACTGCCCAAGACATCCCCGGTGAAACAGGCCGAATGCAGCCGCACCAGCACAGGCTGGCTGCGGTCGGGCCGTCCAATCTCAACCGCATAATGCTCCTCCCCACCATCCTCAGGCCGGAAGACATGCACCCGCCCCGCCTCAGACGCCGCCATCGGCACCCGGGCACTGGCTACGGCGTACAGCGGTGAGACATCCGTGGAAATCTCGTCCACCGCCAGCACCGTCAACCCCTCTCGCCCCGCCAGCACCAGGCCATCCGTCACCGCCACAACCAGAACTGCCGGCAACAACCGCGCCGATTTGGCCAGCACCAACCCCGCCCGGTGCAACGCCGCCGACCCCTCGCGCAGCGAATGGAACGGCCCCTTCATCGGCGTGGCCAGGTCGTCCTTGGGGTCCGCCAGCGCCCGCAACCACGCCAACCCCTGATCCCCCGGCACCGCCATCCGCGCCAGATCGCCGTCATAGGCCCGCGCCTTCAGCGTCTCGGCCCGGTGCAGCGTCAGCGCCAACTCTGGCCGCCCCAGCGCC
>CAMDHB010000040.1 GCA_945897655.1 Pseudorhodobacter antarcticus | reverse complement strand
ATAAGGATATGATCAAACGGCTTCAGGTCAACGCTTTCTGCACCATTCCAGCGCAGGGCCTGCTTTCGCACTCCGGGGCGGCTCGGGTCGGGTGTCAGCACGCCATCCGGCCCCACGACGGCCGCGTTGAAGCAGCGGGCGGTCAGGGTCCAACAGGTCACCTCATGCTGGGGAAACTCGGCCGTGATCGACGGCAGGGCGCGGCGCAGCGCTGCGGCGTGGGATGAGCCGATGACGAGGATCTTGCTCATCCTGCACCTTGGGCGTCGTTCAGCGCCTCTTCGCAGATAGCCTCAGCCGCATCCGATGGCCCAGACTGCCCGGCTGCGGCCTTTGGTGTCGGTTTGCCTGCGGCCCGCATTGCAGCCAGAAACTGCGCCATAACGGTCTCAACCCCTTTGGGCGTCGGTTGGCGCAGGTTTTCGGCGAAGAACCGGCTGCGGGCTGCGGGGTTGGTAATGATCTCATACGAGGGGAAGTAGTCGACGCCCGGATCCTCGGCCATGATCGTGGCGACGGCCGCCCGCAGAATGGCTTTGGACACGGTGCTGGCCAGCAGGATATGTCCGCCCGTGGCCGTTGCTGTCAAAGGCACCGGGCTAACGGTCAACAGCAGTTTCACAGCGGGGTTTATGGTGCGCAAATGGGCCAGAACGTCGCGCAGATCGCGCACGACATCGTCATGCGACAGATTCAGAAAGGTGATGCGCGCCCCTTCCGGTGCTTCCCCGATCACGCCGGGGGCCGAAGGATAGACTGTGCCGCTGTCCACATCGGCCCAAGTTTCTGTGAGGCCTAGCGTGAAGACCAAGACATCGGCCTGCCGGACAGCGGCCCTTACGGCGGCAAGATGCTCATGTCGTGCCAAAAGCACCGCTTCTCGTGTGGCGTAGCCTTTGGGTTCGACATTGGGGCGCAGCGCGTCTATGTAAAAGCTGTCCTTGGCCCAAACCGGGTGTGCCGGGGTATGCGTGCCCTCTGCCTCACGCAAAAGCTGCAAGAATTGCCGCGAGGTATAGACGTTGCCATAGCGGGCCGAGAATTTGCCATAGAAATAGCGGTCAGCCAGTTCGGCCCCGACATGGGCGGGGGCCGGTTCCTCGTCCACCACGTCATAGCCCGCTTCGGTCATCGCGCGGTGGACGTGCTGGGCAAAACAACTGCCCGCCGTCATGACCCGCGTGTCCGGTGCAATCAGAAAGCGCGGATCATAGAGCCCCTCCAGCCGTGTCGGCTTGCGATCAACGACACCGCTGCGCCAATAGGCACGCGGTTCCAGACCGTCATAGGGGGATTTGGCCATCGGAGCTTCCTAGGCGCGCGGCCGCACGGTGCGGTTTTCGATGCGCTTCTCATGAGCGCCCTGGATCAGGCGGTGCACATAGATGCCGGGCAGGTGGATCTTGTCGGGGTCAAGAGCACCCATGGGCACGATTTCCTCAACCTCGGCCACGCAGATCCGGCCAGAGGTGGCGGCGGGTGGGTTGAAGTTGCGCGCGGTCTTGCGGAATTCGAGGTTACCCGAGGGGTCGGCGCGCCAGGCCTTGACGATAGAGAGGTCGGACACGATGCCGCGTTCCAGGATATAGGTCTTTCCGTCGAAATCCTTGTGTTCCTTGCCCTCGGCAATCACGGTGCCCACCCCGGTGCGGGTGTAAAAGCCGGGAATGCCCGCCCCGCCGGCGCGCAGGCGCTCGGCCAAGGTGCCTTGGGGGTTGAACTCGAGTTCCAACTCGCCCGACAGGTATTGACGCATGAATTCGGCATTTTCGCCCACATAGGACGAGATCATTTTCTTGACCTGTTTGGTGGCCAAGAGGACCCCGAGGCCAAAGCCGTCAACCCCGGCATTGTTGGATGCGATGGTCAGGTCCTTGGTGCCCGCGTCATGGATCGCCGCGATCAGCAGTTCCGGGATGCCGCAGAGGCCAAAACCGCCAGAAGCGATGGTCATGCCATCAAACAACACACCTTCAAGTGCCGCCTTGGCGGACGGGTAGACTTTATTCATGGCTGGCCCCCTGACTATGGTGCGGACATATGAAGCAGCCGGGCGTGGCCTGTCAATTGCCGCACTGCGGCGAGGTGGACTGCACCGGCGTCCGCAGTTGCAGTGTTGCGTGCACCGCGCCCGAAGGAAGAGTGATGGGACTGAACGGCTTGCCAGTCGCGCGTGCTTCGCTATGGTGCGGCTCTGCCCGCCTGCCCGCGTGGTGAAATGGTAGACGCAGGGGACTTAAAATCCCCAGGCCGCAAGGCCGTGCCGGTTCAAGTCCGGCCGCGGGCACCAACCGGCCCAACTCCGGCGCGGAACAGAGCAACGATCTTGGCTGGGGTTTGTTCGATATCGGCGACCAGATGCTCCTCGTCCGGGCCCGGGGCTTCCAATGTGGCAAGTTGGCTGTCCAGCAAGGCAGGCGGCATGAAGTGGCCGGGGCGGGCTGAAACACGGGCCAGCAAGGTGTCACGCTGACCGCGCAGGTACAAGAATGTTACAGGCGTTCCTGCCACGGCGCGGATTTGGTCGCGGTACTTCCGTTTCAGGGCAGAACAGGCGACCACGGTCCCGGGTGTGGCGAGGGCCTTGGCCACCTGATCCAACCAGGGCGTGCGGTCGGTGTCGTTCAGGGGTTCGCCACGGCTCATCTTGGCGATGTTCGTTGTGGGGTGCAGGCTGTCGCCATCAATGAACCGAGCGCCAATGGCGGTGGCAAAAGCCTGTCCTATCAGGCTCTTGCCGCAGCCCGACACGCCCATGACGACAAAGGACATCATAATGAGGCCGTGATGCCGCCGTCGACATAGAGCGTGGTCCCATTGACGAAGGAGGAGGCTTCGGAAGACAGGAAGATGCAGGCGCCTACCAGTTCCTCGACCCGGCCCCAGCGACCGGCGGGCGTGCGTTTGGCAAGCCAAGCCGTGAAAGTTGGGTCATCAACAAGGGCCTTGTTCAGCGGGGTGTCGAAATAGCCGGGAGCGAGGCCATTGCATTGCAGGCCGTACTTTGCCCAGTCGGTGGCCATGCCCTTGGTCAGGTTCGCAACGGCGCCCTTGGTGGCTGTATAGGGGGCGATGCCGGGGCGGGCGAGCGCGGACTGGACCGAACAGATATTGATGATCTTGCCCGCGCCACGGGAGATCATGTGTCGGGCGACGGCCTGACCTACATGAAAGACCGACGCCACGTTGGTTTGCAGTAGCCGTTCAAAGGCATCGGCCGGAAAATCCTCCAACGGGCTGCGGTGTTGCATGCCGGCGTTGTTGACCAGAATGTCGATGGGACCTGTTTCCGCCTCGAACCTGTCGATGGCGATGCGGACGCTCGTGTGATCGGTGGCGTCAAAGGCAAGAGAGTGTACCTTGTACCCTTCAGCCGTCAGCGCCGCGGCGGCGGTGGCAAGTTTGGTGGCGTCGCGACCATTCAAGATGACTTCGGCCCCAGCGGCGGCAAGGCCACGGGCCAGCGCCATGCCGATGCCTTGCGAGGAGCCGGTGATCAGGGCGCGCTTGCCTGTCAGATCGAACAAGGTCAGGCTCATGGTCTTCCTTTCGGACTGGACGGGGGCAGGGTGCCCGGGTTACCGATAACGTGCCGTTGCGACAAGTCTTCGTCAACCCCGCGGCGCTTGGGTCAGATTGAAACACGAAAGTGAGCATCATGAAAGCAATCGTCATTCACGCGGCCAAGGATTTGCGGATTGAAGAGCACGAGGCCGAGGTGCCGCAGGTCGGTCAGGTGCAGATCAGGTTGGCGGTGGGCGGGATCTGTGGGTCAGACCTGCACTACTACAACCACGGTGGAATTGGGGCGACGATCAGGCTGCGTGAGCCGATGGTGTTGGGGCACGAAGTTTCAGGCTATGTCGCGGCGCTGGGTGAAGGGGTGACCGGGTTGGAGGTAGGGCAATTGGTGGCAGTTTCGCCATCGCGGCCTTGCCATGTCTGCAAATTCTGCCAGGCGGCGATGTATAACCACTGCCTGAACATGCGGTTTTACGGCTCGGCCATGCCTTTCCCACATATTCAGGGCGCGTTCCGCGAGGTTCTTGTGGCGGATGCGGTGCAGTGTGTGCCTGCGACAGGATTGTCGGCGGGCGAGGCGGCGATGGCCGAGCCGTTGGCGGTGTGCCTGCATGCGACACGGCGGGCAGGGCCGCTGCTTGGCAAGTCTGTTCTGGTCACCGGATGCGGGCCGATTGGGGTTCTGTGCATCCTGGCGGCGCGGCGGGCGGGGGCGGATCTGGTGGTTGCGACGGATGTAAGTGCGTTCACGGTGGCGCTGGCGCTGGAGGCGGGGGCGGACCGTGTGATCAACGTGGCAGAGGAGGCGGCGGGATTGGCGGCATATGCCGCCGACAAGGGCAGTTTTGACGTCCTGTTCGAATGCTCGGGCAATGCAGCGGCGCTGAATGGGGCCATACCGGTGATGCGGCCCGGCGGGACGATCATTCAACTTGGGTTGGGCGGAGACATGACGCTGCCGATGCAGGTTTTGACTGCCAAGGAGTTGACGATTGCCGGGTCCTTCCGGTTTCATGAAGAGTTTGCGACCGGGGTCAGCCTGATGCAAAAGGGGTTGATTGATGTCAAACCCCTCATAACACACACATTTGCGGTGGATCAGGCGGTTGAAGCGTTTCAGACGGCAGGTGACCGGAGCCGCGCGATGAAGGCGCAGATCAGGTTTTCAGTCTAAATGGTCGAGCCGGGAACGAGGCGGGTCTGGATGATGGTGACCTCATCAACCGGGTCGCCACGCAACCGGCTGACAAGGGCCTCGGCGGCCGTTTTGCCCAAGCGCGTGGTGGGAATGGCGGTGGTGGTCAGGCGGCGCGGCAGGATCGAGGCCGCCTCCATCCCGCCCCAACCGGCCACGCCAATGTCTTGCGGCGCTTTCAGACCGATGCGGGCAAGGTAGGCCAAGCCGCCGATCGCCATTTCATCGTCGTGAAAGTAGATGGCGTCCAGATCGCCCCGTCGAGCCAGCATGGTTTCAGTGCCATAGTAACCGGCATAAAAGCCGGGCTGGTCTTGCAGGATTTCCTCGGCCATCAGGGTCAGACCGGTTTCGGCAAGGCCCGCAACAAAGCCATGATAGCGCAGGCGGCCCGAGGTGTTTCGGCTGCCCAAAGCACCGACATAGCCGATTTTGCGACGCCCTGCCGATGTGACGCAGCGGGCCATTTCCTGCCCGTTATCGTAGTGGGAAAAACCGATGGCAAGGTCGATGGGCTTGGTCGTCAGGTCCCAGATTTCGGCGACGGGCACGGCCATGTCGCGCAAAAGCTTGACCGTGCCAGGGGTGTGGACGCGCGACGCGAGGACAACGGCTGCGGGTTTCCAAGAGGCGAGAGTGCGCAGCCAGATCTCCTCCTCCTCCGGCAATTGGTTGTGAGAGCCTATCATGGTTTGATAGCCAAGGCGGGCAAGCGTCAGGTTCAGTGCCTCAAGAACGGAGCCAAAGAGAGGTGAGGTCAGGCGTGGCACACAGACGCCAATCAGAGTGGA
The DNA here is from genome assembly GCA_945897655.1 of Pseudorhodobacter antarcticus. Taxonomy (GTDB): domain Bacteria; phylum Pseudomonadota; class Alphaproteobacteria; order Rhodobacterales; family Rhodobacteraceae; genus Stagnihabitans. The sequence continues at coordinate 9,914 of CAMDHB010000040.1, read as the reverse complement.
GGTGCCGGCGGGGCCAAACGCGGCGGCGAGTCGGTTGGGCAGGTAGCCTGTGCGTTCAACCTCTTGCAGGACCTTTTCGCGGGTGGCTTCGGAAAACCCGGATGCGCCGCGCAAAACGCGGCTGACCGTCATCTTGGAGACCCCCAAGTTGCGCGCGATTTCTTCGAGACCAGGTTTGGTGCGTCGTTCCATCTCGCCATTATTGGCGGGCCGACCCTCAATGCAATCCTGAAACCGCGTTATCGGTAACTTTGTTCTTGACTCGTGCAGCGCGCGGGCAAAGGATGGTCACGTTACCGGTAACTTTCGGGGCTGGTGCTGTGCTGAACCTTGGGAGGGGGAATGCCGAATCAACCGGGTCTGTTCTTTGACCAGATCGTCAAAAGCTTTGGCGGGACCAAGGCGCTGCGCGGCGTTTCGTTGCGGGTAGGCCGCGGGGAGATTGTCGCCCTGCTGGGAGAGAATGGCGCTGGAAAATCAACACTGATCAAGACCTTGGGTGGAATCCATACACCGGACAGCGGCCAGGTCATGGTGGATGGGGTGCCCTACAAACACGTCAGTGGGCGGATTTCGACCAAGCAAGCGGTCGCCTTTATCCATCAGGACCTGGGTTTGATCGAGTGGATGAGTGTGGCCGAGAACATCGCTTTGGCGGTGGGCTATCCACGCCGGGGCGGCAGGATCGACTGGCCCGCGACTGAAGAGGTTGCCCGGCATGCATTGTCCCTGGTTGAGGCAGGTTTTGCGCCGACGGCGCGAGTTTCGAGCCTGACAAGAACGGAAAAATCGTTGGTTGCCATAGCTCGGGCTCTGGCGGTGGAGTGTGATTTTCTGGTGTTGGACGAACCCACGGCCAGCCTTCCTGCGGATGAGGTGGAGCGGCTGTTTGCAGCCCTGCGCCCGTTGCGCGACAAGGGGGTTGGGATGATCTATGTCTCGCACCGCCTGGACGAGGTGTTCCAGATATCGAACAGGGTGGCCGTGCTGCGCGACGGGCAAATGGTGGGGATGCGTGACATCGAACACACCAATTCCGAAGATCTGGTCAGCCTGATCGTGGGCCGTAAGGCGCGTGAGATTGATCGGCCCGAAGTTCAGGCCGGGCCCGAATTGCTGAAAGTCGCAGGCTTTGCGACGCGCAAGGCCGGGCCCGTGGATTTTGCGGTTTCGCGGGGCGAGATGGTCGGATTGGTCGGCCTGCGAGGGGCGGGGCATGAGGAGATTGGCCGGGCGCTGTTTGGGCTCGAGGTGCATCGAGGTCACGTCTTGCTGGAAGGGCGTTCGCCGGACCTGACCTCACCTCGGACAGCGATGGCGGCGGGTGTAGGGTTTGTGGCGCGAGACCGGGTTGTGGAATCTGTGGCTCCGGCGCTGACGATCCGTGAGAACAGCTTTTTGAACCCAAGTGCGACGGGGCGGCGGTTGCTCTCCTGGATGACGCCGAAGGTCGAGAACGGGCTGGCGCGACATCTGGGCGGGCGCGTTGGCCTGTCGCCCAATGACCCGACCTTGGCGATTGAGGCGCTGTCCGGGGGCAACCAGCAGAAAGTGGTCGTGGGCCGCTGGCTGGATACTGGACGGCGCCTACTGATCGCCGAGGACCCGACGGCGGGGGTCGATGTGGGGGCCAAGGCCGAGATTTATCATCTGCTGTTTCAGGCGCTTGCGTCCGGAATGGGGGTGTTGGTGGTGTCGACCGATTTCGAGGAAGTCGCCAATATCTGCCATCGGGCCATCGTGTTCAGCCGGGGGCAGGTTGTGAATGAATTGCGCGGGGTTGCGCTGTCAACGGAAACGCTGATCCAGGCCGCCTCAGCCGGCGATGCGGCGGCGTGAAGGGAAAACCATGAATTCGATCCAATCCGATGCGCTGGAACCGACGCGGGATGAAGTGGCGGGGCTGTCATTTGGGCAAAAGCTGATCCGTCTGGCCCCTGTGTACGGGCTGGTAATCCTGACTGTGTTCCTGATCCTGTTGTTCTCGATCCTGTTGCCCAACACGTTTCCAACGGTTTTGAACCTGCGGGCGATCCTTTCGGACAAGTCAATCATAGCGATGCTGTCACTGGCTGCGATGATCCCGATGGTGGCGGGGCGGATTGACCTGACGGTCGGTTACGGCATTGTTTTGTGGCACATTCTGGCGATTTCGTTGCAGGTCAACTACGGGGTGCCTTGGCCGATTGCAGTGCTGATCGTGATCGCTTTGGGCGCAATCACCGGGGTCCTGAACGGCATTCTGGTCGAGATCGCCAAAATTGACGCCTTTATCGCCACTTTGGGCACGGGAACAGTGCTGTACGCGATTGCGCTGTGGCATTCGGGCGGGCGGCAGGTGGTGGGCGAGTTGGACCCGCAGTTTTATTTGCTGAGCGGGATGTGGGTGCTGGGGCTGCCCATCACCGGGTTCTATGTGCTGGCGATCAGTGTGGTGATGTGGGTGGTTTTGGAATTCACCCCGGTCGGTCGATACCTGTACGCCATCGGTGCCAACCAGAAAGCGGCGGAGCTGAACGGGATTCCGACACGAAAGTTTGTGGTTGGGGCCTTTGTCGCCTCGGGTACCCTGGCCGCGATTGCGGGTGTTTTACTCGCGTCCAAGCTGCGGATCGGGCAGGCATCGGTGGGGTTGGAGTTCTTGTTGCCGGCTCTGGTCGGGGCGTTCCTTGGGTCGACCACGATCAAACCGGGGCGGGTCAACGTCTGGGGCACCATCATCGGGGTGGTCATTCTGGCGGTGGGGATTTCGGGCATCCAGCAATTCGGCGGGTCGTTCTGGGTCGAGCCGCTGTTCAACGGGTCTACGTTGCTGATCGCCATCGGCATCGCGGGATATGCGCAGCGCAAGAAAGGCGCGGCGCGGAAGTGATAACTTAACGGGAGGGCGACTATGCAGAAACGTAGCTTTATCAAGGCATTGCTGGCCAGCACCATGATCGCGGGCTTTGCCCTGCCATCATCCGCGCAGACAGCGTTTGACGGACCGACCTCGGGGCCGAAGGCGGCCGAAGGCAAGACCATCGTCGTTCTGGCGGCGGACTTGAAGAACGGTGGCATCCTGGGTGTGACAACCGGGGTCGAGGAAGCCGCGGCCAAGATTGGCTGGACGGTGCGCGTGCTGGATGGCGCTGGATCGGTTCAAGGGCGTACGGCTGCCTTTGGTCAGGCAATGGCACTGCAGCCCAGCGGCATCGTTATCAACGGTTTTGACGCGGTGGAACAGCAGGCGGCGATCGAGGGTGTCGCGGCGGCGGGGATTCCGATGGTGTCTTGGCACAGCGGTCCGAAGATCGGCTGCGACGCACCGGGCGGCATTTTTGCCAACGTCTCGACCGACGCGATGACGGTGTCGGAAGTGGCAGCGAAATGGGCATTGGAGGATGGGGCTGGCAAGCCTGGTGTCATTATCTTCACCGACAGCACCTATCAGATCGCCATCGACAAGGCCAACCGCATCAAGGAAACCGTCGAGGCGGGTGGCGGTACGGTGTTGGAATATGTGGACACCCCGATTGCCGAAACCTCGACTCGGATGGGGCCACTGACGACCAGCCTGTTGCAAAAGTATGGCGCGTCCTGGACGCATTCGCTGGCGATCAATGACCTGTATTTCGACTTCATGGGGCCGGCGCTTGCAGCGGCTGGCATTGACGGCAAGGCCAACCCCAAGGCAGGGTCGGCCGGTGACGGGTCGGAAGCTGCGTTCCAGCGCATCCGGTCTGGGCAATATCAGGCGATCACGGTAGCCGAGCCCTTGAACCTGCAAGGCTGGCAACTGGTGGACGAATTGAACCGCGCCGTTTCGGGCGAAGCATGCTCGGGCTATGTCACTGCACCGGCACTGGTGACTGAAGAAGGGTTGGCTGCGATGGGTGGCAGCAACTCTTTCGATCCACAGAACGGATACCGCGAGGCCTATGCAGCGATCTGGGGCAAGTAAGTCCTGATCCCGCGCGGCATGGGGTGCCGCGCGGGGTTCATTCAGGCTTGGGCGCGCCAATCGCCGCCAGCGGCGGGGAGGGTCTGGCCATCCCATTCCACCTCGACCGAGTTGTAGTTGAAGAAGAAATGGTGTGTTGCGCTGTCACGACGGCGCAGCCCCTCCGGCAGGGGATCGGTTTCGATGCCTTCTGCGGCGCATAGCGAGTTCAGGATACGGGTAAAGGTCGCGGCATCGGGCCATCCTGCAAGGTAGTGCAGGTTTCCCGCCCGGATCAGGGCCGGCCAGCCGTCGGTTGAACCCTCGACAACAGTTGCGGTGCCTTCGATTTTCTCTCGCCAATGCAGGAAGTTGCCACCCTTTACCAGCGGAACGGGCACGTCTGGTGGCAAGCTTTCGACGCGGGCCACGACCGCCTTCAAACCGGGCAAGTTGGGGGGCAGGGGAACGGGTGTGGCGAATTCAGGTGTCTTGCTGTTGGTGCGAGGACCGATCAGGGACGTGCCTTTGTGGGTGGCAAGGGCGGCCAGCAGGGGGGCAGAGAGAGTGGCGATGCCAGGAGCGAGGACGAGCTTATAAGCTGACAGATCGCCTGTGTCCGGGGGCAGGATATCGATGCTCAGGCCCAGGGCGCGCAGGGCGCGGTATGCCTCGAACACCAGACGGAAATAGCTGAAATCGCGGCCTTGGGGTTGGGTCTCCCAAGCCCAGGCGGAGGCGTAGTCGAATACAAGAGCCACATCGGCGGTGGCGTTTGCAACATCAGGCATCGCTGCCAACTCGCGGGCGACCTGTGCCGCTTCATCAAAGGCCGGGGCGGGGGCGCTATCGGGGCGCAACAGGCCCGCGTGCATCTGTTCTTGGGCAAAGGGTGCCTGACGCCAGCGGAAATAGCAAACTGCTTCGGCCCCATGCGCGAAGGCTTCCCATGCCCAGAGGCGGGCCATGCCGGGCAGGGGGTCAGCATTCCAGGGGGCCCAGTTAACGGGACCGGGTTGTTGTTCCATGATCCACCAGCGGCCCCGGCCCACGGCACGGTAGAGGTCGTGATGAAATGCCTGAAAGTCAGGGTCGCCTTGGCGGACAAAGCGGCGGCGATGTTCGGGGCTGCTGTGCAGGCGGTCGGACAGAAAACCCAAGGGATAAGCGTCCCAAGTGGCGATATCGAGATCGGCGCCGGTGGCGAAATGGTCGAAGTCGGTGATCTGGCCCATGTAGTTGTGTGAAATCGGGTAGGGTGAGAGTTTGCGGATGATCTCGGTTTGCAGGCGGTTGAAGCTGGCGACCTCGTCACTGGCAAAGCGGCGGTGGGCCATGACATGGGCGGGGTTAGCCTCGGTCACGGTCAGGTTGGGCAGGGCGATATCGTCAAAGCTGTCATAGTCCATCGACCAGAACACATTGCCCCAGGCGCGGTTCAGGGCCTGAGGCGACTGATAGCGCTGCGCCAGCCAGTCACGAAAAGCGGCAGTGGCGGCGGGGGAATAGCTGAGCGTGGTGTCATGGCAGGCGTATTCGTTGTCAGCCTGCCAAGCCGCGACATGGGGGTTCTGGCCATAGCGTTCAGCCAAGGCGGTGACGATGCGCGCGCATTCGGCGCGGTAGGGGCGGTGCGAAAAGCAGTAGTGACGGCGCGAGCCAAATCCGCGCGGGTTGCCTTTGCTGTCGAGCGCCAGCATGTCGGGGTGTTTGGTCAGCATCCATCGCGGCGGGGTGGCGGTTGGGGTGCCGAGAACGACCTTGAGGCCCGCAGCGCCCAAGACGTCAATCGCGCGGTCCAGCCAGCCCCAGTCATAGCGTCCTTCGACAGGCTCTATCCGGCCCCACGCAAACTCACCAATGCGGACCCAGGTCAAACCAAGGGCGGCCATGCGGGCGGCGTCTTCAGCCCATTGCGGTTCGGGCCAGTGTTCGGGGTAGTAGCAGACGCCAAGAGTACGTTTCATAGGATAACTCGATGTTCGGTCTGGCCGCGCGTGATGCCAAGGGCGGCAAAGGTTTTGCCAGCATGGGGGTGGCTGGTGCGGGCGGAATTGTCCATCCCTTGCAGAGCGGAGGTGCAGTATAGCGTGGTGAGGTCAGGGCCGCCGAAGGCCGGGCACGAGGTATGAGGTGCATCAAAGTCGATGGCGCGCAGGAACTGCCCGTCGGGGGCATAGGAGGCGACGCGAGAGGAACCCCATTCGGCGATCCAGAGCACACCATCGGCGGCGATGACGGCGCCGTCAGGGTCGCGCCCCTGTGCAGCGAGGTCGAGGAACAGCACGGGGTCGGATTTGGGCCAGCCCTGGGCATCCAAGCCCACGCGCATCACCCGGCCGTGGGCGTTGTCGGTGAACTGGGCGGTTTGGCCATCGGGGGTGAAGCAAATGGCGTTGGGGCAGGATATGCCACTGTAAAGCCTGCGGATTTCGCCCTTGTGATATCGGTAGATGGCGCCGGTTCCGGGGGCCTCGGTCTTGCTCATCGTGCCGATCCAGAAGCCGCCTTGCGGGTCGGCGCGGCCGTCGTTGGGGCGGTTGGTGGGGATGTCACCTTCAAGCGGGCAAAGGGGGGTGGTTACTTCGGTGGGTATATCGAACAGGAAGAGGCTGGTTTCGCCTGCGATCAGCAGTTGGTTTGAGCTGACCCAACCCGCAGTCGAGACCATTTCGGGGAAAAGCCACTGGCGCGGGCCGGTGCTGTCTTGCGACAGCATGGTTTTGGCGGTGATATCGAACCAGAAAAGCTGCCCACGCAGCGGGTGCCACAGCGGTCCCTCGCCAAGTTCGCAGCGGCGGTCATCAAAGATCACGGAGCGAGTCCTGCGCGGCCCAGATGTTAGCCATCAGCCCGACACCACCACGCCGCCGTCAATGACCAAGGCCTGCCCGGTCATCATCTTTGAAGTATTCGACGCAAGGAACAGGACGCCACCCACAATATCCTCAGGCGCAAGGGTGTCTTTCAGGCATTGCCGGTCGACGAAGGCAGCAAGGCTTTCGGGTGTGACCCACAAATCCTTTTGCTTTTGCGTCATCACCCAGCCGGGGGCGAGGGCGTTGACGCGGATGCGGTCGGGGCCGAACTCGCGAGCCAGGGTGCGGGTCATGCCGTTGATGCCGGAATTGGCTGTGCTGTAGACCGGGTAACCGGCGGCACCGAACATGTAGCTGATCGAGGTGAAGTTGATGATGGACCCGCCGCCTGCGGCTTGCATGCCGGGGATAACGGCTTGAGCGGCAAAGAAATAGGCCTTGAGGTTGATGGCAATGGACCAATCCCAAAACGCTTCATCCGTCTTCAGGGTTTCGTGGCGTTTGTCGTTGGCGGCGTTGTTGACCAGCACGGTGATAGGGCCGTTCTGGGTGGCGGCGGCGGTCAGGGTGGCCTGAAGTGCCACAATATCGGTGATGTCGCAGGAATAGAAGGTTGGGCGGTTGCCTGTCGTGGCCTGCATGGCGTCACAAAAGCCGCTGGCATCCGAGCGTTGACAAAAGGCGACGCGGGCACCTTGGCGCAAGAAAGCCTCGGTTATGGCGGCACCAATGCCTGAACCGCCGCCGGTGATGAAAACAGACTGGCCCTTGAGGTCGGGGTAGGTGGGCAGGTTGAGCATCAATGGCTTTCCCGGGTCACAGGGCGGGTGTCATTGCCGACAAGGAAATCAAGGTCGGCGCCAAGGTGGGATTGCTGGACATGGTCAACGTAAAGCTTGGCGTAGCCGCGGGTGTAGTTGGGTTGGTCGGGGGTCCAGGCCGCGCGGCGCAGGGCCAGTTCGGCTTCTGGGACCAGAAGTTCCAGAATTCCGTCGCGGGCAGACAGCTTGATACGGTCGCCAGTTTTGACCAATGCCAAGGTGCCGCCCGCCTGCGCTTCGGGCGAGACGTGCAAGACAACGGTGCCATAGGCGGTGCCGGACATGCGCGCGTCCGAAACGCGGATCATGTCGCGGACGCCCTCACGCACAAGACGGGCAGGGATTGGCATATTCCCAACCTCGGGAAATCCGGGATAGCCTTTGGGACCGCAACCCTTGAGTACCAGAATGGTATCGGGCGTGACGGGCAGGTCATCGCGGTCTATGTTGGCCTTTAGATCCTCAATCGATTCAAAGACATGGGCGGGGCCTTCGTGTTCCAGAAGGGCAGGGGTGGCTGCAGATGGTTTGATAATGGCCCCATTCGGTGCCAGATTACCCATCAACACACGGATCCCGGCGGCGGGCTTAACTGGGTCTGCGAAGGGACGGATAACGTCGGAATTGAAATTCTCGGCACCCTCGGCATAGGTCGAAATATCGCGGCCCATCACGGTTTGCGATTTGCGCAGGTGGGAGCCGAGTTCCTTGAGCACCACCGGGATGCCGCCCGCGTAACAGAAATCCTCCATCAGGTACTTGCCGGACGGCATGCAATTCACCAACAGCGGGATATCGGAGCCGAGTTCAAAGTCCTTGAGGGTCAGGTCCACCCCGACCCGACCTGCGATTGCCAGCAGGTGGACGACAGCATTGGTTGACCCGCCCACTGCGGCATTGGTCAGGATCGCGTTCTCAAAAGCGGCGCGGGTCAAGATATCGGACGGGCGCAGGTTTTCATGCACCATCTGGACGATGCGGTTGCCGGTTAGATGGGCAAGCGCCATGCGACGGGCATCGACCGCAGGAAGGGAGGCGTTCATGGGCAGGGACATCCCCAACGCCTCGATCAGTGAGGCCATGGTGGAGGCGGTGCCCATCGTCATGCAGACGCCTTTGGAGCGGGACATGCCGGATTCGGCTGCCATGAAGTCCTTCAGCGACATTTCACCCGCACGGACGGCTTCGGAGAATCGCCAGACGTCGGTGCCGGATCCGATATCCTTGCCGCGCCATTTGCCGTTCAGCATGGGGCCCGATGAGACCACGATGCTGGGCAGGTTGACCGAAGCGGCCCCCATCACCTGACCCGGCGTGGTCTTGTCGCAACCGCCCAGCAGAACGACGCCGTCCATGCCGTTGGCGCGGATGCTTTCCTCGACATCCATCGCCAGAAGATTGCGAAACAGCATGGCTGTGGGTTTCATCTGCGCTTCACCGATCGACATGACCGGAAACTCGAGAGGGAAACCGCCCGCTTCCCATACGCCACGTTTGACGCCCTCTGCCAGGTCGCGCAGGCCAGAATTGCATGGGCTGAGTTCAGACCAGGTGTTGCAAATACCAATGATGGGGCGGCCGTCAAAGACGTGATCGGGAAAGCCCTGATTTTTCATCCAGGAGCGGTGGATGAAACCGTCCTTGTCGTTCTTGCCATACCAAGCGCGGTTGCGGCGGTTTTCATTGCCGTCACGGGTTGTCATGGCGTTCTGCTCCTCGGGTCGCAGAACTTTAGTGCGCGGGTGGCGCAGGGGTCAAGCCTGCAAAAGTGCGCTGATCGCGGCAACACGGCCCTGCAACTGATCCGCCTGACCACGCGATTCGACATTCAGGCGCACAACCGGTTCGGTGTTTGAAGACCGCAGATTGAAACGCCAGGCCCCCATTTCAAGGCTAAGTCCGTCTGTTTCGTCCACAGCGGTCGCATGCGGTTCAAACTGGGCGCGGACCCGGGCAATGGCGGCGGGCGGATTGGACAGGTGAAAGTTGATTTCGCCCGAGGAGGGGAAGGCGGCCTGGCGACCAGCGACAAGTTCGGCAAGGGGCGCTCCGCGTCGGCTGATCAGTTCAACGATCAAGAGCCACGGGATCATCCCGGAATCGCAATATACGAAATCGCGGAAGTAGTGATGGGCAGACATTTCGCCGCCATAGACGGCCTTTGTGTCCCGCATCGCTTGTTTGACAAAGGCATGGCCGGTGCGGCTTTGAACGGCGACACCGCCGGATGCAGCGACGATGTCTTTGGTGTTCCAGACGACTCTTGGGTCGTGGACGATACTGGCGCCGACTTCCTTGGCCAGAAAAACCTCGGCCAGAAGGCCAACAATGTATTCGCCGTCGATGAAGCCG
>CAMDHB010000039.1 GCA_945897655.1 Pseudorhodobacter antarcticus | reverse complement strand
GTGGCGAATGGATGATTTTTCCTCTTGCGCAGTCCGGGCCGCTTGATTAGACACCGCCGCACTGACCAAGAACGTCTCTGCGGCCCGTTCGTCTATCGGTTAGGACACCAGGTTTTCAACCTGGGAAGAGGGGTTCAACTCCCCTACGGGCTGCCACTTCCTTCCCTCCAAATCACCCGAACTGGCGCAGATAGCCCTCGCACAGCGCAACCGTGCCCTCGGTATAGGGTGCGCCCATCGACCGGGCCAGATCGGTCTGGGAATGCGATCCGATCCAAGCCACCAGCAGCAACCGGCGCAGCATCAGGAATGTGGGGATTTCGGCCTCATCTTCCGCCGACAGATGATGCGCCCGCCGGTAGCCTGCCTTCCAAGCCTCAATCAGGCCCGGCACCTTGGGATCATCCTCATAAAACGACACCGGGGTTGCGGCGTCATACATGAACCAACTGAACCCGCAGTCGTCAAAGTCGATGACCTTGACCGCATCGCCATCAACCAGCAGGTTCGCCACCCGCAAATCGCAATGCACCAGCCCCACCCGGCCTGGCCCATCGCCGTAAGCCGCCAGCCTGCGCCCGATCAGCGCCACCGTCCGGCCAAACAGCGCCGCCCGTTCCGCGTCCACCCCGATGCCATCGCGCCAGCGGCCCCAGTGCGGCACGGCCCCCAGAGCGGTTTCAAAATTCCACACCGGGCGGCTGAACCAGCTTGGCCGTTGCCAGCTTTGGGTAAAGCGGTGCATCCGCGCCGTCGCCTCACCCAGAACCTCAAACGGGCGGGTCAGGTCGGCGTCAATGCCGGGCTCGGACCCCGCTTCCCAGTCTGACAGCACCACATGGCGGGGCCGGGTCAGGCGGTCATTGCCCACCACCTGAATAACCTCACCATCCCGCCCCGCCACCGGGCGCGGCGTTACCACAACCCCATTATCCCGCAGCGCCGTCAACCACGCCAGTTCCGACGCAATCGCCACACGCGAATGATACCCAGCCCTATGCACCCGCAGCGCCCAGCGCCGCCCATCCGGCGCTTCAACCCGGTAGGTCGCGTTCTCGGACAGGTTGATCAGCACCACCTCCAACCCCGGCGGCAGCGCATAGTTCTGGGTCGCACGCACCGCCACTTGCCCCAGGATCGGCAGTTGCTGGGTCAGCGGCAGCGCGTCAAACCCCGTCATCAGGCCCGCATGGCTCCCAGCAGGCTGTCCGCCCCCCGCGCCAGCAGCGCCGCATCCGTGCCCACGGCGACAAAAGTGAACCCCTCGGCCAGCAGCCGCCGCGCAAAGGCCACATCCAGCACCAGCGTCCCCACCGGCACCCCCGCCGCGATCAGCCGCTTGGCCACGGGCATGATCAGCGCCCAGACATCGTCATGCATCGCCTGCCCCAGCAGGCCCATATCGGCGGCAATGTCCGATGGGCCAAAGAACACGCCCGAACATCCATCCACCGCGCCGATCGCCTCAGCCGCCTGCACCGCCGCCACGGTCTCCACCTGCAACAGCACCGCCGTCTCACCCTCGATCCGGGTGAAGTAATCAGTGACCCGGTTGTACTGATTGGCCCGGGTCAGCGTCGACACCCCCCTGATGCCCCGCGGCGGATAGCGCGTCGCCGCCACGGCCCGCTGCGCCTCCTCGACCGATTGCACCATCGGAAACAGCAACCCCGGCGCGCCCAGATCCAGCAGTTGCTTGACCTTCACCGCGTCATTCCAGTCGGGCCGCACAATCGCCGTGGTCTGGTACCCCGCAAACACCTGCAACTGCCCCAGAACCGAGGTCATGTCATTGGGCGCATGTTCCATATCGATCAGCGCCCAGTCAAAGCCCGCACCTGCCACAATCTCGGCGGCAAAGGGGCTGCACAGCGATATCCAGATGCCCAGTTGCGGACGGCCCGCGCGCAGGGCGGCCAGAAAGGGGTTGCTTGCCAGTTTCATATGATTGCCTTTTCCAGATAGGCGCGTCCTTGCGCGATACGGTCAAACCCCAAGGGGGACAGGTCCAGCGAGCGGTATGCGCCATAGGTCAGCCATTCCGCCGTGCCCCGCCCCATGGCGGGTGATTGTTGCAACCCATGCCCCGAAAACCCGTTCAGGAACAGAAAGTTCTCCACCACCGAATGCGGCCCGGTGATCGCATTCTGATCCAGCGCGTTATAGTCATAATGCCCGACCCATTCGCGCTGCACCTTCACCGCCTCAAACTGCGGGATGCGGGTCGCCAGCGTCGGCCAGATATGGTCCTGCCAGATCCCATGATCCATCTCGAAGTCGTCAAACGCGACCTCCGGGTCATCATCGGTATGCCCGCCCACCATATAGGTCGTCCGCCCATCCTGCCGGAAATGCACGCCCGAGGGGTCAATCGTCAGCGGCAGTTCGCGGTCCAGCGGCTGTTCGGCACTGATGACCCAGGTAAACCGCTTCCGTGGCGCAATCGGTATGGCCACCCCCACCATCGCCGCCGTCCGCGCCCCCCGAGTTCCGCTGGCGTTGACCACCTGCCCGCAAGCCACCACCTGACCCGATGCCAAGGTGACACTCTCAACCCGCGTTCCCGCCGCATTGCGCGTCAGGGCCACCACCTCATTGGCCAGATACTCCACCCCGCGCGCCCGGGCCTGACGGCGGAACCAGTCAAACAGGGTGATGCCGTCGAAATAGCCTTCATCGACGGTGTTGATCGACCCCAGAACCAGATCATCGACCGTGTAGAACGGATACTCCGCCTTGATCTGTTCGGGCGTCATCAACCGCGTCCCCGCCCCCGCAGCCACCTGCACCGCCTGCGCCTCGCGCAGCGACGCGGCAAAGGCGTCATTGTCCGCCAGATACATATAGCCAAAGTTCTGAATCTTCAGCTTCGGCGCCTCGGCCCCCATGAACCGTGGCAAATCCTGCACAAACTCCGCCCCAAACTGCGAAATCCTGACGTTCAACTCGCTGGAAAACTGCTGCCTTATGCAGGAATTGGTGTGACTGGTCGCCGCGAATTCGTAGGTCGGGTCCCGCTCCACCACCAGAACCGAGCCCTGAAAATCCGGATTATCCGCCAGAAACCACGCCGTGGCCGATCCCAGCATCGCCCCGCCGATGATCACCACATCATAAGACGCCCGCTTGGGTGCGTCCTGCATCAGTCCCGCCATGCCATCCTCCGACCCTTGGGCGCAGCATAGCCACCGCCCACAGGGAAGGCCAGACTACTCGGCCACCGGCGCGGCACCCTTCTCAACCCGCCAGACGCCACCCGCCGCCAGCGGCGTCCAGTCCAGCACCGATCCGTCCGGCCAAACCACCCGCACCTCGGCACCCTCAGCAACGCCCAGCCCGAAATGCTGCACACCCAAGCTGCCGCTCATATGCCCGCCGCCCACCGTCGTCTCACGCAGCCAGCGCCGGTCGCCCGCCCGCATTTCAATCCGCGCGCCAATCGCATCGGGGTTCACACCCGCCTGATGCAGCCTGACCCCAACCCAATGCCCACCAACGGTCGCGTTGCGCCAAACCTGCGCCCCCTCACGCCGGTTCACCACCACCAGGTCCAGCAACCCATCGCGGTTCAGATCCACCAACTGCCCGCCCCGCGACGACCGCATTGAAGCAACCCCGGCCTTGTCCGCCGCCTCCACAAATGTCCCATCCGCCTGCTGCATCAACAGGTTATTCGGATCCTGCAGCGCGAAATCCGGCATCCGGTCCACATTGCCCTTGGCCACGAACAAATCCGCCAGCCCGTCATTGTCCACATCGCCAAACTGCGCGTGCCACCCGGTCGAGGGGTTCAGATCCTCCCCAATAAAAGGCCGATGCGCCGTGACCCCCCGCTTGAATGCCACATCGGCAAATTTCGGCACCAGCGGTTCCTGCGCAACTACCTTTTGCAGTTTGTTGTCCGCCATCGAGGTCAGGTAATATTCCGGCATCCCGTCGCCATCCAGATCATCGGTTGCAATCCCCATGCCCCAGATGCGCAACCGCGCCCAACCCTCGGCTTCGGTATAAAGCCGTGGCTCCCCCTCCATGTGCCACAACTGCTCCTGCCCGCCTTTGTAGTATTCGCGGTCATTCGACACCCTCAGCGCCACCTGCCCTGAGTTGTTCCAGTCGGTAAACACCATCGACAGGGCGCAGAAACTCGGCGTCAACTCGATCGGCGAGGCAAACCCGCCCGGGCCGGGCCGGTGCAACCAGTTCGGCGTACAAGACCCCCAGGGGAAAGCCTCCTCCCGCCGGTCGATATAGTTCCCCACCGCAATCGTCGGCCAAACCGCCCCCGGCTCAAACGTCGCGGCCAGCGCGGTCGACCAGGCATCGCCGCCGTCAAACCCCCAGTCCTCATTCGCCCGCTCGAACCGGCAGTCGCCCAGGCCCCGCATCACGACATTCTCACCCACCCGCAGCACGATCAGGTCAGCCACGCCGTCGCTGTCAATGTCCATCGGATAGGCCCCGGTGACCCCGGTCATCTCGACCCCCGACACCGCCTTTTCGAACTTCAGCGCCGCGTCAGACCGATTGACCCAAACACTCGCCTCGCCCTCGCCCCCCGCCAGCACCAGATCGGGCAGGAGGTCAGCGTTGCAGTCGAACGCCGACACGCCCCCGCCCACCATATACTGCCAATCCCCGGCATAGACCGAGACGAGCCCAGAACTGACCGTCTCATCCACAAAAACCGGCGTTTCAGCCCAAGCCGGAAACGCCACCAGCACGGCCCAAATCGCCCTCATGGCAGGGTCCTAAGGGCAACCGTATAAGCCCCGATACACTCGCCCTGCTTCAGCCCGTTCTCATTCGCCGGGCGGAAATGGATGCCACCATACAGCCGCGACACCGCCGCCTCCTCGGCCGCCGCGCGGAAACTGGGGAAATGCCGGGCCGGGATGCCGTCATCCTCATGCGTTGGGTCGTCAAAGGCGAAATCCTCGCCAAAAACCCCAGTCAGCACTTCCGCCGCCGCCCCAGATTGGGTCGAATGCCCCGAGGGATATTCCGGAAACGGCGGGGTGATCAGCAGCGTCTCCCATTTGGGATCGATCAACTTCTTGATCACCGTCACGGGCCGAACATAGTCATATTCATACTTCGCCCACCAACAGCCAATGAACGCATCGGCCACCCCAACCCCGATTCGCATCAGCGCATCCGCCGTGCGGGCCGTGTCCAACTGGTCCCGGTCAATCAGGGTCAGCACAATCGACACCCAATGCCCCGGCGGGGTGGGCGACAGCATCGGATCATCCGACCAGAATCGCGCAATCTTCTTCTGTTCAGGGCTCAGGGATTTGGAAACGTCATACACCTCCTGCGCATTCCGCATGAACTCGGACGCAGGGTCCTCGGAATAGGCTGGCGGCGCGGGCAGATCACAGGTTGACCCAGCGGGCATCGCAAAGGGACGGTTCTCGCCCCATCCCGGCAACAGCGGCGCCTGCTGCTGCGCCACCAATGAGGTCGGCTTCCAATGCCCCGGCTCTGGGCTCACCACCCACTCCCGCGGAAAGCCCATATTCTCGACGACCGCGCCGCCATCGCTGGCCGACCAGTCCAGAATATGCTGCGCAATCCGTTGGCCGTATTCCCTGCTGCGCTGAACCACATCCGGCGCAACCCCTTCAGCGACCTTGGCATCCAGCGCCGCTTCCATCCGGTCCATCGCCTGCTGGCCGCTGGGCCCGGTGTTGCCAAAGAACACCCGAACCGAGGCTGCCATCGCAGCCTGCATCACCACCGCCTCGTCATAAACCATGCGTGGCCGCTTGGGCAGCGGGGTCAACCCGTTCAACTGCCCGGCCAAACTGGTCAGCCCCGCTTTGCCGCTGACCACCACCTCATACCCCGTCACCCCCAAATAGGCGAAGGACCGGCTGGCCACTGGCGGCGAATAGGTCGGTGTATGGCGTACCAGTTCCAGCACCAGCTTGTACCACTGGCGCATGACCGGCCCCGCCTCGCCCGCATGGGCATGGGTGGGCGCAAGCGTAAAGAACAACACGAACAATAGCTTGCGCACCAAAATCCCCCCTTGCAGTTGCGGTCAGGCAGCCTTGGCGGGCTTCTTGCCCAGAATGATCATACCAAGGATGTCCTCATCCGTCACATCCGCCACATTCACCGTGCCCACCAACTGCCCGTTCTTCATCACGGAGGCGCGGTCGCACAGCTTCATGACATTGTGGATGTCATGCTCGATCAGGAAAATCCCCAGACCCTGCGCCTTCAGCTCTAGAATAAGCTCCGACACCATCTGGGTTTCCTGCGGGCCCAGTGCCGCCGTCGGCTCATCCATGATCAGGATCTTGGCGTTGAAGTACACGGCCCGCGCAATGGCGACCGACTGGCGCTGCCCCCCGGACAGGGCGCTGACTGGCACCTTGAACTTGCGGACGGTGGGGTTCAGCCGCGCCATGATCTTGCGCGTCTCGGCCTCCATCTTGCTTTCGTCCACAAAGCCCATGCCATTCACGATCTCGCGGCCCAGAAACAGGTTCGACGCCGCATCCAGATTGTCGGCCAGGGCCAGCGTCTGGTAGATCGTTTCGATGTTCTGCGCCCTGGCGTCCCGCGGATTGTTGATCTCGACCCGCTCACCGTTGATGAACACATCGCCGCTATCGGCCTTATAGGCGCCCGACAGACACTTGATCAGCGTGGATTTGCCCGCGCCGTTGTGGCCCAGCAGGCCCACCACTTCGCCCGGATACAGATCGACCGTCACATGGTCGACCGCCTTGATCCCGCCAAACGCGATCGAGATGTCGCGCAGTTCGACAAGCGGGGTGCCGGTTTTTGGATTTGTCATGTTGGCGGCCCCTTATTTGATGCGCTTGCGGTAAACGATGTCCAGGTAGACGGCCAGAACCAGCGCCAACCCGATCACGATCTTGCGGTAGGATCCGTCGCCAAACCCGATCAGAACCATGCCGGTTTGCAGGCTGACCAGGATCAGCGCGCCGATGATAGCACCCGAGATTGTGCCAACCCCCCCTGCCAGCGATGTGCCCCCCACAACGGCGGCAGCGATGACCAACAACTCGTCCAGATCACCCAAGGCGTTGGTGGCGCTGTTCAATCGGGCCGATGCGATAACCGCCGCGATCCCGGCCAGCCCCCCCATCAGCGCGAAAATCTTGACCGTCATCGCCCGGGTGTTGATGCCCGACAGCGTCGCCGCCTCCGGGTTGCCCCCGATGGCAAAGACATAACGGCCAAACCTGGTGCGCGTCATCAGAATGGTCATCGCAATCGTGACCGCCGCCAAAATAAGCACCGGAATGGCAAAGCCGTGGGCGATGAACGCGCCCTCAGGCACCTCTTGCCCCAGAGTGGCATAGTAATCCTTCAGAATCCCCTTGGGCCAGCCATAGGAATTCACCACCAGCGTCGCAATCAGGATGACACCACAGTTGATGATCGCCATCGTGTATTCCGCCCACATCGGGCGCATCGCAAACCCGTGCAACTTGCGCGAGGCGCGGCCCCGCACCATCATCCAGATCACCCCGGCACAGGCCAGCGCGCAGACAATCCAACTGCCGGTTGACCCGATGGACCCATATGGCCCACCCCCGATCAGCGCGAATGTCGGATCCACCGGCGAAATCGTCCGCCCGTCCGAGGCAAGAAACGCCACCCCGCGCCACAGCAGCAGGCCGCCCAGCGTGACGATGAAAGACGGGATGTTCAAAAACGCAATCAACGATCCATGCAGCGCCCCGATCAGCGTGCCAAGCGCGATGCCGAACACCACCGCAATAATCCACAAGGCCGGATGCCCCAGACCCATCGACGGCGGCAACCATTCCACCTGCAACAGCCCCGCATACATGCCCACCACACCGACGATGGACCCGACCGACAGGTCAATGTTGCGCGTGATGATCACCAGAACCATCCCCGTCGCCATGATCCCGATCGACGCCGTCTGCACCGACAGGTTCCACAGGTTGCGCGGGGTCAGGAAGGTGCCCCCGTCCAGCAAAATGGCGCCGTACAGGTGAAAACTCAGCCAAATCAGCAACAACGCACCCACCATGCCCAAAAGCCGGGGGTCAATCTCGGTCGCGCGCATGAAACGGCCAAGGGCGCCTTCACTGGTCGCGGCAGTCTGCGGGGAATGGGACTTGTCTGTCATGTCTCGTCCATCTGAGCAAAGGGGGACTGAACGGCGGGGCCAAGCCCGGCTACGCTCTCGGTCCGGTAAGGACGTGGGCCGGCGAAATGCCAGCTTGCGGGTCGATAAAGAAGGGGCGCCAACCCCTGAAGGATTGGCGCCCCGTCCGTCTTGGTTACTCGCAGCCTACAACACCGGCCATAGCGCCTTCACAGGCCTGCTCTTTGGTGATGTGGCCAGCGTCGATCGCCACATTGATGTTGGCAGCGGTGATCGGGGTCGGGTTCAGCAGGATTGCGTTCATTTCAACGCCCTTCTCCCCGCCCGAGAACTTGCCAGCACCCGGGATCGCGTCCAGTGCAGCGCCGTCGGCCAGGGCCGATGCGATTTCACCAGCAGCCTTGCCCAGATCGCGTGCGTTCTTCCAAACCGAAACGGTCTGGGTGCCGCGTGCAACACGGTTGATGGCAGCAAGGTCGCCGTCCTGGCCACCCAGCGGAACGTTCAGGCCCTGTGCGGCCAGCGCAGCAGCAGCACCGCCAGCCATGCCGTCGTTCTGCGAAAGAACGGCGTCAACGGCGTTGTTGTTGGCGGTCAGGATCTGCTCCATGTTCTTCTGGGCATTTTCCGGCTTCCAACCGTCCGAGTTTGCTTCGCCGACGATCACGATGTCGCCTGCAGCCACGGCAGCGCCGATAACCTCTTCCATGCCCTGACGCAGGAAGCCGGTGTTCGGATCACCCGGGTCACCCTTGATGATCGCATAGTTGCCCTTGGGGGCCACAGCGAACACCGATTCAGCAATGATCCGGCCCACGCCGACGTTGTCGAAGGTCAGATAGAAGGTGCGCGCATCTTCGATCAGACGGTCATAGCCGACGACCGGAATTCCTTCTGCAGCGGCCTTTTCAACGGCCGGCCCGATGGCGTCCTTGTCCCAGGCGTTGATGATCAGGGCGTCCACACCCTGTGCGATCAGCGCGTCGATGTCCGACAACTGCTTTTCAGCCGAAGCCTGAGCGTCAGCCGAGACATACTCGTTGCCAGCTGCTTCGATCGCTGCCTTCATTGCGGCTTCGTCGATCTTCCAGCGCTCTTCCTGGAACTGAGCCCACGAAACGCCGATTTTCTTGCCTTCTGCCAGTGCAGCAGTCGACATGCCAGTAGCCGCGATAACCGCGGCCAAAAGTACCTTACGCATTATATCCTCCCTAATGGATGTGGTCAGCGTATGACCAGTCCGACAGATTTGCCAGACCAGTTTCCGATGTGCCGCGATTAAATTCAGTTGTCAAAATAAAAGTGATGACGCATGTTAAGAAAAGTTGCCACAAGCGCAGAATTCTCTGCCGCATCGCAGCAAAAGGTCTGAAATAAGGAAAATCCCCCGTTTTTTCCTTCGGAGAGTGAATAAATGCGGGTTTTGCAGCTTCCCGGTTCCCCTCAGTTCGCGCATTCCGGCTGCGGCCCGTTGATCGCGCCCCTGACTGATTCGCTGCGCCCCATGCGGCAGCAGGTGTTTGACCGCGTCCGCGCCCTTGGCCTGATTTCCCGCGCCCAGGTCGCCAAGGACCTTGGCGTGAGCCCCGCCTCCGTCACCGCCATCTCTTCCGAACTGCTGGACGAGGGCCTGATCGAAGAGGTCACCCTGCCCCGCGAAAGCGATCTTGGCCGGGGCCGCCCGGCCGTGGCGATGGGGGTCTGCGGCCGGGCGCACCGCGTGGCGGGCATGAAACTGTCAGACCGCGAACACACCGCCGTCATCACCGATTTTGCCGGCCGCATGCTGGCCGAGGATTCGATCAGCCGCGACACCCAGGCCAGTTCCCTGCCCGAAATGCTGGACGCCGTCGAACGTCTGCTGGACCGCGTCTGCCTGAAGGCCGGTCTTTCCCGCCGTGACCTGTCCGGCATCGGCATCGGCCTGCCCGGCTTTGTCGATCATGTGCAGGGCATGGTCCTCTGGTCCTCGGTGCTCACCGACCGCAACCTGCCCTTCGCCGCCGCCCTGCAATCCCGCATTGGCCTGCCCGTCGCCATCGACAATGACGCCAATCTCGTTGCCCTCGCCGAATTGTGGTTTGGCACTGGACGCAGCCGCCCCGATTTTGCCGTGGTCACCATCGAACACGGTCTGGGCATGGGCTTTGTGATGAACCATCACATCTACCGCGGCGCGCAGCGTCTGGGGATGGAACTGGGCCATACCAAGGTGCAACTCGACGGCGCCCTGTGCCGCTGCGGCCAGCGCGGCTGTCTGGAGGCGTATGTGGCCGACTACGCCCTTGCGCGAGAGGCTGTCACAGCCCTCAACCTCAACAGCCGCCTGACCCCTTCGGTTCCCGTCCTTTTGGAAACCCTGTTCCAAAGCGCACGCGAGGGGAACACCACCGCCCGGGCCATCTTTCGCCGCGCCGGGCGCTATCTGGCGCTGGGTCTGGCCAATGTCGTCAACCTCTTTGACCCCGCGCTGATCATCCTGTCGGGCGAACGCATGCGCTATGACTACCTTTACGCCGAAGAAACCCTGTCCGAGATGGCCGATCTCGTCATCAACTCCGGCCGCCCCTGCCCCCCGGTCGAAATTCACGCCTGGGGCGACATGCTTTGGGCCCAGGGTGCCGCCGCCTTGGCGCTGAACGTCCTGTCTGAACGCATCCTCACCGGCCTGACCCGGGCCGAGCGCAAGCTTGTCTCCACCCACTCCGACGCCTGATCCTCTGTCACGCCGCGCGTTTTGCGGGACGCGCCGCCTTTGCAGCCTTGCCCCCCTGATGAACAACCCACCGCGCCCGGCCAGCACCGCCCAGCTTTCCGGGCCGCAGAATGGCAAAAGCCACCTCCACCCCGCCCAACGCCAACGTCATCCAACCCGGCGCCGCAGCATAGCGCGTTTCCCATTTCGGCGCGAAGGCGGACTTGAACTGATCCAGCCCCGCCCGCCGCCCCGCCAAACTGCGCAGCAGATGGGCCAGCACGCCCTTCTGCCCGAACTTCGGCACCGCAGCCAGTGACAGCCGCGCCACCCCCTGCGCCCGCGCCGCCTCCAACGCGCAGCATACCATCGCATAGGTCGTCCCATCCGGCGCACCCGGGCGCACACGCACCAGGTCCAGCACCCATTCCGCCTCGCCCGCATGCAGGGTGATAAAGGCCAGCAACACCCCCACTTTCGACCGGGCACAGATCACCTGCTGCTCGGCCACATACTCCGCCTCCCACCGCCCCATCGAAAAGCCGCGCTCGGGCCCATGAACCTCTACCCAGTCGGACACCACATCCTGCATCTCGATCAGGCTTGGCATCACCCCCGCACTGACCACCACGCCCGCCTTCTGGGCATGGGCCACCTTACGCCGCAACCGCGCCCGCTCCGGCCCCGCCACGGTGAACCCGGCAGGCTCCAGCACCGCCTCCCGCGCCACCGGAATCACGGCATAGCCCTGCCCACGCACCAGCACCGCCATCCGCGCATCAATCTTGTACAGCAACGGAACCCGCGCCTCAGCCCGCGCCAACCGCTCCACCGCCCGCCGGGCGTCCACCCGCCCCCCCGTCAGAACCGGCCCCAGCAGCACCCGCGTATGGGCCAACGTGCCACTCAGCCACAAATACCCACCTTCCCCCGCCAGCAGCGTCAACTGCCCTTGCCGCACCAATTGCGCCTCAGCCCCCGGCAGCTTGCGCAGAACCGTCTGCGGCACCTGCCGATGCTCGACCAAGGCTTGCGGCGCCATCTCCGCCCGCCAAGGCCCGATCAGCGCCCAAACCGCCCCGCAGAGCGCAGGCACCACATAGCCCAGCACCCGAAAAGCAATGATCCCCGCCACCAGATCAGTCGCCCCGACCTGCGGCAGAAAAGCCACCAACGTCGCCTCGAACGGCCCAACCCCGCCCGGACTGCCCGAGGCGACGCCAATCCCCAGCGCGATCAGGAACACCGGCAACAGGTCCAAAAACGCCGTCCCGCCCGGCAGCACCAGCCACAACACCGCCACCAGCGCCGTCAGGTCCACCGCCAACCAGCCCAGAAAACGTACCATCACAAACAGGTTGGGCTTGCGAAACCCCATGACCGTGGGGCCGCCCATGACCGCTGCCCCCACCAGACCCAGCACAGCCACCGCCAGCAGGCCGCGGGCCAGATCGTGACCCGGCATCACCGCAAATCCGGCCAGCGCCAGCAGGCAAATTCCCGCGAAAAACCCCACCGTGATGCAGGCCGATATCGCAAAAGACTGCCCCATAGTCAGCCCCGGCACCAACCTCTGCCGCACAATGGCCCCCACCACCGGCCCAAACCCCACCGTCTGCGACACCGCCGCCGCAGCCATCGCCGCCCGACCGCCCGCCCCCGGCGCGACGGTCAGGGCCAGATGCGCCAGCACCGCCCGCTCCTGCCCCGCCACGGCCACAAAGGCCAGGCCCACGGCGAACAACGCCAGCCCGATCTGCCCCGCAGGCAGCCCCGTCACACCGCTCCAGGCCGCATCCCAGCCAAAGCCCTGCAACCGGTGCGCCATGAACACCGCCGATGCCGTCAGCACCGCGCAAATCATGACGGCGCGCACCATCACACGGCTGTTGTCTGTCCATCGCACCTGCAGGGCCCATCCTCCGCTTTCCATCAGGCTACGTGTCAGGTGTGACCAAATGGTTAGGATGCCCGCCTTCCACATACCGCACACAAATTGGGCACCATGCCGCATTTTCGCGCAAACCCGTCCCACCGGGCCGCCAAAACGCCCCTTGACCAAGCACACCCTTGCAACCCGACGCCGCTTTCCAAAGCTGACCTCAGGGGAGAATCCATGCTGGACGGTTCACATCTGCCAATCCTGCAGCGCAGCCGTGGCCACGCACTGGCCAGTTTTGCCTGCTTACGGGGTGCCGTGCGGCTGGTCGATCTGCACCAGTCCGGGTCTGCCAAGGTCATGCTGCCGCGCACGGCAGGCCCCGTGCCCGAGGCCGTGTTCCTCAACACCTCTGGCGGCCTGACCGATGGCGATACCCTGTCCTTTGGCCTGCATGTTGGCGAAGGGGCCCGCGTTCTGGCCACCACCCAAACCTCCGAACGCGCCTATGCCGCCCGCCGCGACCCGGCCGAAGTCAGCGTAACCGCCACAGTTCTGGCCGGTGGCAGGCTGGACTGGATGCCGCAGGAAACCATCCTCTACCAATCCTCCAACCTCTCGCGGCGGACCGAGATTGACCTTGGCACAGGTGCCGAATGCCTGCTGGCCGAAACCATCATCCTGGGCCGCCATGCAATGGGTGAGGTTGTCACCCACGCCCATCTGCGCGACCACCGCATCATCCGCCGCAACGGCCGCCCGGTCTGGGCCGAAACCCTGCATCTGACACCCGATATCCTGACCTCGCCCTCGCCCGCCCTTCTGGGCGATGCCCGCGCCCTGGCCGTCGTCTGCCTTGTCGCCCAAGGCGCCGAAGACGCCGTGGGCCCCCTCCGCGCCGCCCTACCCCATATCGCCGTCTCGGGTTGGGACGGCAAATGCGTGGTCCGCCTGACCGCCCGCGACGGCTGGTCCCTGAAACAAACCCTCGCCCAAATCCTGCACATCCTGTCCGGCCGCCCCCTTCCGCGCGTCTGGCAGACCGGAGCCCCCTCATGAACCTGACCCCCCGTGAAAAAGACAAACTGCTGATCAGCCTGGCCGCCATGGTCGCCCGCGGCCGCCTTGCCCGCGGCGTCAAACTGAACCACCCCGAGGCGATTGCCCTCATCACCGATTTCGTCGTCGAAGGCGCGCGGGATGGCCGCATGGTGTCAGACCTGATGCAGGCGGGCGCTCATGTCATCACCGCCGATCAATGCATGGCGGGCATCCCCGAGATGATCCATTCCGTCCAGGTCGAGGCGACCTTTCCCGATGGCACCAAACTGGTGACCGTCCACCACCCCATCCGCTAAGAGGCTGATATGAAATACCTTATCCCACTGGCCCTGCTGACCCCCACCGCCGCCCTCGCCCATCCGTGGGGCCATGACGGGCTGACAGTCGCGGACCTTGTGAACCACGTCGCCACGAACCCCGACCACGCAGCCCTCATCCTTGCGGCGCTGGGTTTTGTCGCCTACCGGCTTGGTGCGCGCAAATGATCCCCGGCGAGATTCTGACGGCCGAGGGTGACATCACCCTCAATGCCGACAAAACCCAAATCACCCTGATGGTTGCCAACACCGGCGACCGGCCCATTCAGGTGGGCTCCCACTACCACTTCGCCGAAACCAACCCCGGCCTGTCCTTTGACCGCGCCGCCGCCCACGGCCACCGCCTTGACATCGCCGCAGGCACCGCCGTCCGCTTTGAACCCGGCCAATCCCGCGAGGTGAACCTTGTACCCTATGGCGGGTTGCGCGTCGTCCAGGGCTTCAACGCCAAGGTCATGGGCAAACTGTAAGGCGCAAAAACATTGTAAGGAGGCCCGTTTTGCATTACATTGTCCAAAGGTAAGGAATGCAAAAGGGGTAAGGAATGAACCAGTTCTCCAAGATCACCGCCAAGGGCCAAACCACCATTCCCGCCGAGATCCGCGCCGAACTGGGCGTGGGTCCGGGGGATCAGGTCGAATATGTCAAGCAAGACGACGGAAGGATCGTCATGCGCAAGGCTGCGGGCCTCGAAAGCCTGCGTGGCCTAATCAAGACCGACCGCCCCTATTCGACCGAAGAAATCGTGGCGATGGTGCGGGGTCTACGCGACGGGACCGGATGGCTCGATGATCGGGGTTGATACCAACATAGTCATCCGCCTTCTGCTGGATGAACCCAGCGCGCCCGATCAGGGCGATGTGGCCAAGGCCATGCTCGCGGCGGCGGATCAACCGCTGGCCGTGGCCATCCCCGTCGTGGCCGAGGTGGCTTGGGTCGCCAGGGGCATCTTCAAGATGGGCAAGGATCAGGTCATAACCCTTCTTTCCAACTTGATTGACCATCCCTCCTTCATCGTGGCCGAACGCGCCGCCGTGGCCGAGGCACTGACCGCCTATGCCGACAGCCGCGCCGATTTCACCGACCACCTCATCGCCGCCCTCAACCGCGCCGCCGGTTGCACCACCACCCTGACCTTTGACAAGACCGCCGCCAAGTCCAAGAATTTCACCCTGCTGACCTGAACGGAGCCGCCCATGCCCACCCGCATCTCTCGCCCCGACTATGCCGCCATGTATGGCCCCACCACCGGCGACCGCGTGCGCCTGGGCGACACCGACATCATCATCGAGGTTGAACGCGACCTGACCACCTATGGCGAGGAGGTCAAGTTCGGCGGCGGTAAGGTCATCCGCGACGGCATGGGCCAATCCCAGATCCCGCGCAGCGGCGGCGCCGTCGATACCGTCATCACCAACGCCCTGATCCTTGACCATTCCGGCATCTACAAGGCCGACGTGGGCCTGCGCGACGGCCTCATCCATTCCATCGGCAAGGCAGGCAACCCCGACACCCAACCCGGCGTCACCATCATCATCGGCCCGTCAACCGAGGTGATCGCGGGCGAAGGCAAG
>CAMDHB010000038.1 GCA_945897655.1 Pseudorhodobacter antarcticus | reverse complement strand
AAACTGCACCCCAAACCCCCGCACTTGGGACCGAGGGTCCAACCCTGCCCCGCAAACTGCCCGAAACCATTGCCAAAGCGGCCACGTCCCTGACGCGGGACGAACCTGTCGAACTGCTGCTGGACCCGGCCGAACTGGGCCGCGTCCGGTTCGAGATGACAACAACGGGCGACCGGCTTCAGGTCAACCTCTCGGTCGAACGGGCCGAGACGCTGGATCTCTTGCGTCGCAATATCGACGTCTTGCGCCACGAATTCCGCGACGCGGGCTTTGACGCCGCGACCCTTACCTTTGGCGGATGGGGCAGTGGCCGAGGGGAGGATCCCTCGACCGCCTCGCACCCCCTTGGTCCCGATATCGACCTTCCGGCCGCTGAACCCCCGGTCCAGCCCACCCATACCCGCGCCCTGTCGGATCAGGGGCTGAACCTGCGCCTTTGAAAGGAAAAGACATGGACGTGACAACCGCCACCACCACCCCAACCACTAGCCCGGTCCCCCGATCCGCCAAACCTGCGGCGTCAGACTACGACACATTTCTGACCCTGCTGACCGTCCAGATCACCAACCAGGACCCGCTTAGCCCGATGAGTTCGGATGACTTTGCCGTCCAGCTTGCCACCTTCTCAGGCGTGGAACAGCAGACCAAGACGAACGACCTTCTGGAAAAGCAGATTGCCCAGAACACCCAAGGCGCGCTGGCGCAAATGGTCGGCTGGGTCGGGAAAGAGGCGCGTATCGCTGCCCCGATGCACTTCGATGGCCTTTCCCCCGTGACCCTGTCCCCCAATCCCGGCCTCGGTGCCGACAAGGCAGTTCTTGTGGTCAGGGACGCGAACAAAGTCGTGGTGTCGCGCACCGAAATTCCGGTCACGTCTGCAGATTATAAATGGCTGGGCCTGGATTCAGCAGGAAAGCCGCTGCCAGAAGGGATCTACAATTTGACCTTGGAAAGCTATCAAAAGGACAGGCTCTTGGGTGAAACCCCTGTCGAATACTTCGGCACCATTCAGGAAATTCGCAGCAGCACAGGCGGCGTCACCGCCCTGATGAACGGCGGCGTCGAAGTCTCAACCGCCCTTGTCACCGCCTTGAGAGATGGGACCACCTGAACCGCTGCATCAACCCGAATCCCGGTTTTCAGAACATCTGCCCCAGCCACAAACCCGCGCCCAACACAGCAACCGCCCCCAGACCGGCCCAAACCAGCGGTATCCCCCGGCGGTGCGGCAGCGGCTTGGGCACTTCGGCTTGGCGGATCAGCAGATCTTCCAGCATGCGGGGCAGCTTGGGGCCAAACCGCGCCAGAACCCGCGCCGCTCGTCCCAGATCGCGCAGCAGGGCCAAGGGTCCCAGATTGCGGCTGATATAGCTTTCGACGACCGGCTTTGCGACTTCCCAGATGTTGATATTGGGGTCCAGCGACCGCGCGACACCCTCCACCACCACCATCGTCCGCTGCAAAAGGATCAGTTCCGTCCGTGTCTCCATCCCGAATCGTTCTGTGACATCAAACAGATAGGACAGCAGTTTCGCCATCGAGATGTGGTTTGCCTCCATCCCGAAAATCGGCTCGCCCACCGCCCGCAAGGCGCTGGCAAAGTCATCAATATCGCGGTCGGGCGGGACATAGCCCGCTTCGAAATGCACTTCGGCCACGCGGTGATAATCGCGCTGGATAAAGCCCATCAGAATCTCGGCATAGACCCGTCGGGTGTATTCGTCGATGCGGCCCATGATGCCGAAATCGAAGGCGATGATATCGCCATTCGCCGCAACCTTTAGGTTGCCTTGATGCATGTCGCCGTGAAACAGCCCGTCGCGCAACGCGTGGCTCAGAAACAGTTGCAATACCCGCGCACCCAGCGCCTTGCGGTCATGGCCTGCCGCGTCAATCGCGGCATTGTCGGCCATGTTGATGCCCTCGGCCCAATCCAGCGTCATGATCTGCCGCCCGGACAGCCGCCAGATGGGCTGGGGGATCTGGAATCCCGCATCCGCCTTGGTGTTGACCGCAAATTCCGACGCCGCCGCCGATTCCAGCCGCAAGTCCAACTCGCCGTTCACCACGCCTTCGAAATGCGTGATCACATCCATGGGCCGCAGGCGGCGGGCAAAGGGGGCCAGCACCTCGATGGTGCGGGCCGCAAAGTAAAAGGCGTCAATGTCCTTGCGGAACGCGCGTTCGATGCCAGGGCGCAGCACCTTGACCGCCACCTGCCTGTCACTGTCGCGCAACCGCGCCCGGTGGACCTGCGCGATCGACGCAGCCGCCACGGGTTCGGAAAACTCGCTGAAGACCTGATCCACCGGCAGGCCAAGCTCGGCCTCGATCATCGCCTTGGCTTGGGCGATGGGAAAGGGCGGCAACTGGTCTTGCAGATACTTCAACTGCTCGGCCATCTCGGGGCCGACAATGTCAGGCCGCGTCGACAGGGTTTGGCCGAACTTGATATAGGCCGGCCCCAGCGCCGTCAGCGCCCGCGTGACCGGCGGCAGGGCAGGGTCACCGCGCAGGCCCAGCCATTTGAACGGCCAGCCCAGCATCCGTGCGGCAAAGCGCTGCCCCGGCCCGGCGCCAAACCCTTCCAGCGCAATCGCCATCGCCCCGGTGCGTTCAAAGGTCGCCCCGGTGCGGATCAGCCGCCAGATGTTGTGCGGTCCCCTCAAATCTTCCAGCCCGAATGAAGGGCGGCGATGCCCATGGTCAGGTTGCGGTACTTGACCTGATCAAACCCGGCGCGGCGGATCATGCTGGCAAAGGTGTCTTGATCAGGAAACTTGCGAATGGATTCAACCAGATACTGATAGCTGTCCCGATCCCCCGCCACGACCTGCCCCATGACCGGAATGACGTTGAACGAATACAGATCATAAGCCTTTTGCAGCAAATCATTCGGAATCTGGCTGAACTCCAGCACCATCAAACGTCCGCCGGGCCGCAAAACGCGGTACGCCTCGGCCAGGGCATCCCCGATCCGCGTCACGTTCCGGATGCCAAAGCTGATCGTGTAAACGTCAAACGTGGCATCGGCAAAGGGCAGCGCCATCGCGTCCCCCACGACCCAATCCAGCCGGTCGGCCATCTGGTCGGCTTCCGCCCGCTTGCGCCCCTCGATCAGCATCGACTCGGTCATGTCGCAGACAACCGCAGGCCCACCACCACGCCCCAGAAACCGGAACGCCACATCCCCGGTGCCCCCTGCCACATCCAGCAGGCGTTGGCCCGGACGCGGCGCCAGCCAGTCCATCATCGCCTCTTTCCACAGCCTATGCATGCCGCCTGACATCAGGTCATTCATGATGTCGTATTTGCTGGCGACGCGGGTAAAGACGCCATGCACCATCCCGGCCTTTTCGGCCTCGGGGATGGTCTGGTAACCGAAATGGGTCGTCTCGCTCATGATCTCTTGCCGTTCCTTGACTTCCGCACCCTTATAGACCGCAACGCGATAGCTGCAATGCGCCCAAAGGTCCCGAAGCTGCCATGCCCGAACTGCCCGAAGTCGAAACCGTCCGCCGTGGCCTGTTGCCCGTGATGGAAGGGCAGCGGATCCTCCGCGCCGAGGTCAACCGTCCCGACCTGCGCTTTCCCCTGCCCGCCCGCATGGCAGATAGGCTGCAAGGGGCGGTGGTCCAGTCCCTGCGACGGCGCAGCAAATACATTCTGGCCGACCTGTCCACCGGCGAGACGCTGCTCATTCACCTTGGCATGTCGGGCCGCATCCTGATTTCCGGGCAGATGCTGGGCGAATTTCACCACGACCACCCCGCCCCGCAGAAACATGACCATGTGGTGTTCCACTTGGAAAACGGCGCGCGGATCACCTTCAACGATGCCCGCCGCTTTGGTGCGATGGACCTGATGGACACCGCCAAAGCGGCCCAGCATCCGCTGATGGCGGCCCTGGGGCCCGAGCCTTTGGGCAATGCTTTCAACGAGGCCTATCTAACCGGGCGGCTGAAAGGTCGCCTGACCCCCATCAAATCCGCCCTGCTGGATCAGCACAACATCGCCGGTCTGGGCAACATCTATGTGTGCGAGGTGCTGTTTCGCGCCGGCGTCCACCCCGCCCGTCAGGCCGCCGACACCAATGCGCCGCCCCTCGTCCCCATCATCCGCGCTGTATTGACCGAGGCGATCGAGGCTGGAGGCTCCTCCTTGCGCGATTACCGCCAAACCGATGGAGAGTTGGGCTATTTCCAGCACCGCTTTCAGGTTTACGACCGCAAGGGCGAGCCTTGCGCAAGATGCGACGCCCCCATCGAACGCCTTGTGCAATCGGGCCGTTCGTCGTTCTATTGCCCGAATTGCCAGAGGTAGCGACATGTCCGACCTGATCCTGTCTGAAACCCACGGTCCCGTTCTGGTGCTGCGCCTGAACCGGCCTGAGGCGTTGAATGCCCTCAACCTCGCCCTGATGCAGGCGCTTGCCACCGCCCTGACCGCTGCCGATGCGGACCCCGCCATCCGCTGCATCGTGCTGACTGGCAGCGACAAGGCCTTTGCCGCCGGGGCCGATGTCCGCGAGATGCAGGCGAAAACCTATGCCCAGGCCTTTGCACAAGACATCTTCGGGCCAGAGGCCGCCGCGATTGCCCGCATCCGCAAACCCATCATCGCCGCCGTTTCAGGCTATTGTCTGGGCGGGGGCTGCGAACTGGCCATGCTGTGCGATTTCATCTTGTGTTCCGACACCGCCCGCTTTGGCCAGCCCGAGGTGAACCTCGGGATCATCCCCGGCATGGGCGGCAGCCAACGCCTGACCCGGGCTGTGGGCAAATCCAAGGCCATGGAAATGGTCCTGACCGGCCGCATGATGGACGCAGCCGAGGCCGAGCGTGCAGGTCTGGTGTCGCGGGTGATGCCCATGGCTGACCTCATGTCCGAAGCGGTGAAAACCGCCACCACCATCGCGGCCAAATCGGCCCTGGCCGTGATGGCGGCGAAAGAGGCCGTGAACCGGTCCCAGGAAACCGCGCTGTCCGAGGGGCTCTTGTTCGAACGCCGCCAATTCCATGCGATGTTCGGGACCGAGGATCAAAAGGAAGGCATGGCAGCCTTCATCGCCAAGCGCCCAGCCCAGTTCAGCGACAAATAGCCGAAAAATCCTGTTTCCTTTCGCCGCAGCCTCCCCTATACGGCCTCCCAACATGCGCGTGGGCCCGCTTAAGGCATATGATTCCCGTCACCGATAATCCGGCGGGGGCTTTGGGTATTGCGTGCAACCGATAGAAACGCAAAACCCTGAAGGTAAGACCCATGGCAAATACCGCCCAGTCCAAGAAACGCGCCCGCCAGTCTGAAGCACGCTATGCCGTGAACAAGGCCCGCCGCTCGCGCATCCGCACGTTCCTGCGCAAAGTCGAAGAGGCGCTGGCCGCTGGCAACCAGGATGCCGCCGCCGTGGCCCTGAAAGCCGTGCAGCCGGAACTGGACCGTGGTGTGTCCAAGGGCGTTCTGCACAAGAACACCGTGGCGCGCAAAATGTCCCGCCTGACCCACCGGGTCAAGGTGCTGGGCGAAACCACAACCGCCTGAATTCACTAAGATTTATGCCTTTCAAAGCGTGCCCTTAGCCGGGCGCGCTTTTTGGTGTTATGCACAGATTTGTGCCGCCAGCGTTGCTCTTTTGCATAGGCCACAGATTCGATTCAGATAGGTCCCTGTCAAGCCCGAAGTTCGGTTGCCCTTGCCCATCTGGGCTTGCTAGCTTGACCAAAGCGACTCACGACGACTTGGGGGACAACCGCGACCCAGAACCAGATTACCACATTGTCCGCACTGCCAAGCGGGCATGGCAACGACGGGAAATTTGTTTTGGATCAGCAATTTGCCAGAACGGCGCAATTTGATTGTGGTGCGTCTGGTGTGTGTGACGGGGCATGGGGTGATTCTCGGGCCGTTTTGCACGATGTCCTACGGGTGTGCGACCGGCCATGGGGTTTCGACCCAGCGCCAGTTTGCCCTCCGGTTCCCCCAAGTCTGCGGTGATAGCAAGGAATTATGGGGTGAGTGTTTGGTTCGTCGATGACGAACGACGCTTTGGTACGGAACAAAAGATGATACATGACACTTGGGGACTGGTTCGGGAACAACTTGCCGCGCGCATTGGCAAGAACAACTACACCACCTGGATCGAGCCCCTGAAACTGAGCGACCTCAAGGATGGCGTGGCCCATTTTGAGGTGCCGACGTCGTTTTTTGGCAACTGGGTTTCGCGCAATTATTCCGACCATATCCTCTCCCAGATGAATTCGTCCGGGATCGAGGCGGGGCGGCTGGAGTTTTTCGTGGCCCGTGCTGTCGAGCATGAACCCAAACCCGTGGCCCGCCCGGCAGCCAAGCCAGTGGCCCGCGCCTCTGATGATCTGCCCGGCTCGCCGCTGGACGCCCGCTTTACCTTTGACAGCTTTGTCGTGGGCAAACCCAACGAACTGGCCCATGCCGCCGCCCGCCGCGTGGCCGAAGGCGGCCCCGTCAACTTCAACCCCCTCTTCCTGTATGGCGGCGTGGGCTTGGGTAAAACCCACCTGATGCACGCCATCGCCCACGAATTGCAGGCCCGCCAGCCCCATCTGCGCGTGCTGTACCTCTCGGCCGAACAGTTCATGTACCGCTTTGTGCAGGCCCTGCGGGAACGTCAGATCATGGATTTCAAGGAAATCTTCCGCTCGGTTGACGTGCTGATGGTCGATGATGTGCAATTCATCGCAGGCAAGGATTCAACCCAGGAAGAATTCTTCCACACCTTCAACGTCCTCGTTGACCAGAACAAGCAGATCGTCATTTCCGCCGACCGCGCCCCGGGCGAGATCAAGGATCTGGAAGATCGCATCAAATCCCGCCTGCAATGCGGGTTGGTGGTGGACCTGCACCCGACCGATTATGAACTCCGCCTTGGCATCCTGCAAACCAAGGCCGAATACTACCGCAGCCAGTACAAGGGCCTGCAAATGGCCAGTGGCGTGTTGGAGTTTCTGGCCCACCGCATCACAACCAACGTCCGCGTTCTGGAAGGCGCCCTGACCCGCCTTTTCGCCTTTGCCTCCCTCGTGGGCCGGGAGATCACGCTGGAACTGACGCAAGACTGCCTGGCCGACATCCTGCGG
This sequence comes from Pseudorhodobacter antarcticus, assembly GCA_945897655.1. Lineage (GTDB taxonomy): Bacteria > Pseudomonadota > Alphaproteobacteria > Rhodobacterales > Rhodobacteraceae > Stagnihabitans. The sequence goes on along the minus strand of CAMDHB010000038.1, from coordinate 8,616 downwards.
GCCTCTGACCGGAAGCTGACGATTGAGGAGATCCAGCGCAAGGTCGCCGAACACTACAACATCCGCCTGGCCGACATGATCGGCCCCAAACGACTGCGCAACATCGCCCGTCCCCGCCAAGTGGCGATGTACCTCGCCAAACAGCTGACCCTGCGGTCCCTGCCCGAAATCGGTCGTCGCTTTGGCGGGCGTGATCACACGACCATCATGCACGGCGTGAAGCGGATCGAAGAGTTGATGTCGACCGACAGCCAGCTCAGCGACGATGTGACCCTGCTGCGCCGGCTGTTGCAGGGGTGACCAAGATGGGCAAACCCCGGCTTCCGGTTCCCCGGAAGCCGAGGACTGCCACATCCTACAAGCCGTTCTTAACCTTTCAAGAGCGCAGGTTTTTCTAGCGAGGCATTGCAGAGGCAATCCGGGCGCTTTGTAGGCCGTCAATGCTTCGTTGAGGATTGCTAAATTAACCCTGCGTTCTCAACCCCTTAGGCCTGTGCAACAGCCATCTGCCAACCCCCTTGATAATCCATGGGATTCCGCTAACTTCACGCTCCCCGACCGGGGGGATTTTAGGGGCCAAAGACATGAAACTCAGCATCGAACGCGCAACCCTGCTCAAGGCGCTGGCTCAGGCCCAATCCGTTGTGGAACGCCGCAACACCATCCCGATTTTGGCCAACGTCCTGATCGAGGCTGAAGGGGCGCAGGTGTCCCTGCGGGCAACCGATCTGGATATCGAGGTCGTGGACCGCGCCCCAGCAATGGTAGAGCGTGCAGGCTCCACCACCGTATCTGCGGTGATGTTGCACGAAATCGTGCGCAAACTGCCCGATGGGGCCTTGGTGTCGTTGACCAGCGATGCCGCGTCCGGGCGGCTGACCATCTCGGCGGGACGGTCAACTTTCTCTTTGGCAACACTTCCTCGCGAAGACTTCCCTGTCATGGCCTCTTCCGAATACACCACCAACTTCTCCGCCCCCGCACCCCTGCTGCGCCGGCTGTTCGACAAGGCGAAGTTCGCGATTTCTACCGAGGAAACAAGGTATTACCTGAATGGTGTCTACATGCATGTCGCCAAGAATGCCGATGGTGCGACGCTGCGCTGCGTGGCCACCGATGGCCACCGGCTGGCCCAGATTGACGCTGCTCTGCCCGAAGGCGCCGCTGGCATGCCCGGTGTGATCGTGCCGCGCAAAACGGTGAACGAGTTGCGCAAGCTTCTGGACGATGATGAGGCGCAGATTGCCGTGTCCGTGTCGGAAACCAAGGTCCGCTTTGCCACACCGGCCATCCAACTGACCTCCAAAGTCATCGACGGCACCTTCCCCGACTACACCCGCGTGATCCCGACCGGCAACACAAGGCGGCTTGAGGTGGATGCAGCCGAATTCGCCAAGGCCGTGGACCGTGTGGCCACCGTGTCGTCCGAACGGTCCCGTGCCGTGAAGCTGTCTCTTGATGAGGACAGGCTGATCCTGTCGGTTAACGCCCCTGACTCAGGCGCGGCAGAGGAAGAACTGGCCGTGGCCTACAGCGATGATCATCTGGAAATTGGATTTAATGCCAAGTACTTGCTGGAAATCGCCAGCCAGGTGGATCGTGAAAATGCCGTGTTCCTGTTCAACTCATCCGGCGATCCGACGCTGATGCGCGAGGGCAATGACATGTCCGCGATCTATGTCGTGATGCCAATGCGCGTCTGATCTCTGCCCGCGGGGTTTCACACCCCCGCGATGGAATGGTTCGCGATCCTGTCCGTCTTCCCCGTGGAATATTCAAGCCAAAGTGAAAGGTCATGCGTTGAGCGGGTTCGCCATCACATCGCTGACCCTGTCACATTTTCGCAGCCACCGTGCGGCGGAATTGCAGTTTGACGGGCGCCCTGTGGCCCTGTTCGGCCCGAACGGGGCGGGCAAGACCAATGTGCTGGAGGCGGTGTCGCTCTTGTCACCTGGCCGTGGGTTTCGCAGGGCTGCATCGGATGAGATTGCCCGGCGGCCCGAGATTTTAGGCTGGAAAATCAAGGCTGACCTGCATTCCGGGCATCAGGTCGAAACCTGGGCCGAGGCGGTAGAGACGCGGCAAGTCCGGATCGATGGCAAGGCCGCGACTCAAACCGCGCTGGGGCGGCTGATTCGTGTGCTTTGGCTGGTGCCCGCGATGGACCGTCTGTGGATCGAGGCAGCCGAAGGGCGGCGCCGGTTTCTGGACCGGATGACCTTCAGCTTCTTTCCGGATCATGCCGAAGCCGTGCTGTCCTATGAAAAGGCCATGCGCGACCGCAATCGTCTGCTGAAAGATCAGGTGACCGACCCGCATTGGTATGCCGCCCTTGAAACCCACATGGCCAGTGCGGCGGTCGAGATCACCCGGAACAGGGTGCAGACGCTGGAGCGTCTGGCATGGGCTCAGGACGGGGCCGAAACCACCTTTCCGAACGCTTCCCTTGGTCTGGCCCATCCCGAACCCCTGCCGGACGACCTTGCAGCGGCACTGGCCACGGGCCGCCGCCGCGACCTCGCTGCCGGGCGCACTCTGCTTGGGCCACACCGGGTTGACCTGACCGCCGTCTATGCAGCCAAGGCCACCCCCGCTGACCAGTGCTCAACGGGCGAGCAGAAGGCGCTTCTGATCAGTCTCATCCTGGCCAATGCCCGTGCGCTGCACAGCGACCTTGGCGCAGCACCCATTCTGCTGTTGGACGAAGTTGCCGCCCATCTTGACCAGCATCGCCGCGCCGCCCTGTATGACGAGATTTGCGCCTTGGGCGCACAGGCCATGATGACCGGCACCGAGGACAGCCTGTTTGACAGTCTGGGCCCGCGCGGCCAATACTTTCACGTCGCTGAAACGGGCGGCCTCAGCCGGATTACCCCAAGTTGATCGAGAAAATCCCCGAGTGGCACCTGTCCGCCCAAGATGACGCCGAAATTGCCGACCTTTTGGCGCGCTGCTTCGGCCCGGATTTCGGTGGCCGGTCCTTTCACATCCACCACCACCACCTGCGTCTCGTTCTGCGGCAGGGCGCAATCATCGGCCATATGGCCCTGATTCTGAGGGCGATTCAATTGGATGACCGACTGGTGACCATCGCGGGCCTTGCCGAGGTTGCTACCGACCCGGCCCATCGTGGCCAAGGCATCGCCGCCCGCCTGCTGCAAGCCGCGATTGCCGAGGCAACGGCCAGCCCCGCCAGTTTCATGCTGCTGTTCGGTACGGCCAAACTCTATGCTGCCGCCAGATTTCGCTATGTTTCCAATCCGATGGCGCATATCGAACTGCTTGAAGGTCAGGCGCGGCGCGTTGTGTCAGACCAGCCTGACTGCTTGATGGTTCTGCCCCTGCGCGATGAAATCTGGCCAGAAGGTGCAATGCTCGACCTGCGCGGGCCGGTGTTCTGACATGTCGGTGACCCTGTGGGAGTTGTTGGTCTACACCGCCGGTATGGCTGCTCTTTGGGCCGTGCCTGGCCCAGTCTGGGTGGCGCTGCTGGCGCGCAGCCTGTCCGGCGGGTTTGCCAGTGCCTGGCCTCTGGCGGTTGGGGTGGTGCTGGGCGACCTGATGTGGCCCGCCGTCGCAATCTTTGGCCTTTCCTGGATCGTGTCGGTCTATGCCGACATCATGACGCTGATGAAGGTTGCCGCTGCCGTGACCTTTGGCGTGATGGGGTTTCTGCTGATCCGCAAATCAGGGTCCCTCTCCAGCGCCGACAGCCGGCTGACGCTACCGGGCCGCCTCGCTGGCTTTCTGACGGGGGTGGCCGCCGTGATCGGCAACCCAAAGGCCATCCTGTTCTACATGACCGTATTGCCGGGCTTTTTTGACCTCTCGCGTGTGAATGGCGCTGACATCACCGCCATTTTGGCCATTTCCGCCGCTGTACCTTTGGCGGGAAATCTGGCGCTTGCCCTGTTCCTTGACCGGGCGCGCGACCTATTGTCCTCGCCTGAAAGGGTGCGGTTGCTCAACCAGATCTCGGGCGGATTGCTGATCGTTGTGGGCATTGCAATCGCCCTGACGTGACCACCAAATCTTGTGTCAATGACGTGACAATCCCCCCTGAAAACGCTATAAGTCGAGGGTAATTCAGGGGATAACCTACCTATGGCCGAAGAGCCCAAGAAGACCGAAAGCTACGGCGCCGATTCTATCAAGGTTCTCAAGGGGTTGGACGCTGTTCGCAAGCGCCCCGGCATGTATATTGGCGACACTGACGACGGGTCGGGTCTGCACCACATGGTGTACGAGGTTGTCGACAACGGCATTGACGAGGCTTTGGCCGGTCACGCCACCGCTGTGACCGTGATTATCCACGCTGACAGCTCGGTTTCGGTGCGCGACAATGGCCGTGGCATTCCGGTGGATATCCACCAGGAAGAAGGCGTTTCCGCGGCCGAGGTGATCATGACCCAACTGCATGCCGGCGGCAAATTCAACAATACGGATGATTCTGGCAACGCCTACAAGGTGTCGGGCGGGTTGCATGGCGTGGGCGTTTCCGTCGTCAACGCCCTGTCGGAATGGCTGGACTTGACCGTCTGGCGCGATGAGACCGAATACCGCGCCCGGTTCGAACATGGCGATTGCGTCACCCATGTTTATCCCTACGGCCCCGCGCCGGGGATGCGCGGTACGATGGTGCGCTTTCTGGGTTCGGCCAAGACGAACATCCCAGAAGGCACGTTTTCGAACCTTGATTACAACTTCAAGACGCTGGAAAACCGCCTGCGCGAGTTGGCCTTTCTGAATTCCGGCGTGCGCATCATCCTGGAGGATGAACGCCCCGCCGAACCCCTGCGGACCGAGTTGTTCTATGAGGGTGGCGTCAAGGAATTCGTCAAATATCTTGACCGTTCCAAATCCTCGGCCCTGCCCGAGCCGATCTATATGGTGGGCGAGAAAAACGGCATCGGGGTCGAAGTCGCCATGTGGTGGAACGACAGCTACAACGAAATGGTGCTGCCATTTACCAACAACATCCCGCAGCGGGATGGCGGCACGCATTTGGCAGGTTTCCGCGGCGCGCTGACCCGCACGATCAACAACTATTCGCAAACCTCGGGGATTGCGAAAAGGGAAAAGGTCGATTTCACTGGCGATGATGCCCGCGAGGGGTTGACCTGTGTGTTGTCGGTCAAGGTGCCGGACCCGAAATTCTCCAGTCAGACCAAGGATAAGCTGGTATCCTCCGAGGTGCGGCCAGCCGTTGAAAATCTGGTCAATGAAAAGCTGGCCGAGTGGTTCGAGGAAAACCCCGCCCAAGCCAAGATCATCGTCAGCAAGATCATCGAGGCCGCTTTGGCCCGTGAGGCCGCCCGCAAGGCCCGCGATCTGACCCGGCGCAAGACCGCGCTGGATGTGTCCAACCTGCCCGGCAAACTGGCCGATTGTCAGGAAAAGGATGCGTCGAAGGCAGAGATTTTCCTGGTCGAGGGTGACTCGGCTGGGGGGTCCGCCAAACAGGGCCGCAGCCGCTCCAATCAGGCCGTCCTGCCCCTGCGCGGCAAGATCCTGAACGTCGAACGCGCCCGGTTTGACAAGATGCTGGGCAGCCAGGAAATCGGCACCCTGATTACCGCCCTTGGCACCGGCATTGGCCGGGATGAGTTTGATATCAAGAAGTTGCGCTACCACAAGGTCGTCATCATGACCGACGCCGACGTGGATGGCGCGCATATCCGCACACTGCTGTTGACCTTCTTCTTCCGGCAAATGCCGCAGCTGATCGAGGGTGGCTACCTCTACATCGCCCAGCCGCCGCTCTACAAAGTGGCCCGCGGCAAGTCCGAGGTTTACCTCAAGGATCAGCCCGCGCTGGAGGATTACCTGATCGAAATGGGCGTCGACGGTGCCGTTTTGCGCCTGCAATCCGGCGAGGAAATCGCCGGGGCCGACCTCGCCCGCGTCATCGAGGGGGCCCGTCAGTTCCGCCGGATTCTGGACGCCTTCCCAACCCACTATCCCCGCGGCATTCTGGAACAGGCCGCCCTTGCCGGCGCCTTTGATCCAGGCCGCGCCGATGGCGACCTGCAAAACGTGGCCGATACCGTTGCCAAACGCCTGAACCTGATCGCCGAGGAATATGAAAAGGGTTGGTCTGGCCGCATCACCCAAGACCACGGCATCCGCCTCAGCCGCGTTCTGCGCGGTGTCGAGGAACTGCGCACCCTTGACGGCGCCGTTCTGCGCTCGGGCGAGGCGCGGCGGCTGTCCGCCGCGTCCCAGCAAACCCGCGACGTCTACCGCGACCCGGCCCGCATGGTGCGCAAGGACCGCGAACAGATGGTGCATGGACCCATTGACCTGCTCAAGACCATCCTTACCGAGGGCGAAAAGGGCCTGTCCCTTCAACGCTACAAGGGCCTGGGCGAGATGAACCCCGAACAGCTTTGGGAAACCACGCTGGACCCCGAGGCGCGCACCTTGTTGCAGGTCAAGGTCGATGATCTGGCCGAGGCGGATGACATTTTCACCAAGCTGATGGGCGATGTGGTTGAGCCCCGCCGCGATTTCATTCAGGCCAACGCGCTGAGCGTTGAGCATCTGGACTTCTGATGCGCGCCCTTGTGCTCGAGGAAAAGGGGAGGCTTGCCCTGCGGGATATCGCGGTGGACACCGCTCTTGGCCCGCATGACGTGCGGATTGCCACCCATACCGTGGGCGTCTGCGGATCGGACGTTCATTACTATGTGCATGGCAAGATTGGACCTTTTGTGGTGGGTGCCCCCATGGTTCTGGGGCATGAGGCGTCAGGGACCGTGATTGAACTCGGTTCGGAGGTGACAGACCTGCGTGTGGGCGACCGGGTCTGCATGGAGCCGGGCATCCCCGACCCCAACTCCCGCGCGTCCAAACTGGGCATTTACAACGTTGATCCTGCTGTCCGCTTTTGGGCCACTCCGCCCATTCACGGCTGCCTGATGCCGCAGGTTGTGCATCCGGCTCGCTATACTTTCCGCCTGCCAGACAGTGTCAGCTTTGCCGAAGGCGCGATGGTGGAACCCTTTGCCATCGGCATGCAGGCGGCACTCCGCGCCCGCATTCAGCCCGGTGATATTGCTGTTGTCTGCGGGGCCGGGCCGATTGGCATGATGGTCGCCTTGGCCGCCCTGGCCGGGGGGTGTGCGCGGGTTTTGGTAACGGATGTGGCGCAACCCAAGCTGGACATCATCGCCCGGTATCCGGGCATTCAGACGCTGAACCTGACCCAAGGCACCGCCCGCGACGCCGTCGCCGCGATGACCGAGGGTTGGGGCGCCGATGTGGTGTTTGAATGCAGCGGCAACGCCCGCGCCATCCTGGACCTGCCCAACCTTGTGCGCCCCGCCGGGGCCATTGTGCTGGTCGGTATGCCTGTGGACCCGGTGCCGTTTGACATTGTCGGCCTTCAGACCAAAGAGGCGCGCATAGAAACCGTGTTCCGCTATGCAAATATCTACGACCGGGCGATCAACCTGCTGGCCTCGGGCAAGGTGGACCTGAAACCGCTTGTCTCGGCGACATTTGCCTTTGACGACAGCGTCTCCGCCTTTGACCGGGCCGCCGAGCATCGGCCAACGGACGTCAAGATTCAGATCGCCATCTGATCGGCCCAATACATCGGCCCGCCCAGATGGCGCGGAAAGCCATACCCGTTGACCCAGACCACATCGATATCCGACGATCGTGCCACTATCCCCTCTGCCAGAATCCGGCGACCCTCGGCCACCATCGGGCCGTGGGTGCGTTCCAGAATTTCCTTGGACGTGATCACACGGGGCACATTGCCGCGCTTTGCGGCGATCCGCGCGATAACTTGCCCAACCTCTGGGTCCACGATGGGACGGCGCGCGCCCGGCTCATACCGGTACCAGCCAAGCCCCGCCTTCTGCCCCAGCCTGCCCGCCTCGCACAGCGTGTCAGGCACCTCATCCCTCAGGTCCAAGCCCTTTCGCATCCGCCAGGATATGTCCAGACCTGCCATGTCCTGCATCTCGAACGGGCCCATCGGCCAACCGAAATCGCGGAAAGCGGCATCCACCTGATCCGGTCGGGCGCCTTCAAGCAGCAAGTTGGACAGCTGGCCATTGCGCGCCTGCAGCATACGGTTGCCGACAAACCCCCGACAAACCCCAACAACGACCGAGATTTTCTTCATCCGTCTTGACAGTGCCATCCCCGTCGCGAGGGTGGATTGATCGGTTTTCGCGGCCCGAACAATCTCCAGCAGTTTCATGATATTGGCGGGCGAGAAAAAGTGGAGGCCCAACACACGCTCTGGCCGCCTGACCACGTTCGCGATCTCATCCACATCCAGATAAGAGGTGTTGGTGGCCAAGATCATGTCCGGCCCAAGGGCCGCGTCCAGTTCGGCAAAAAGGGTGCGCTTGACATCCATATCCTCAAACGCGGCCTCGATCACCAGATCGCATTCTATCAGATCAGCCAAGTCCAACGTTCCGGCAATCCGCCCCACCCGCAGGTCAGCTTCGGCCTGGGTCAGTCGGTTTCGAGCAACAGCCCCTTGATACTGCGCCGCTATCGCCTGAAGCCCAGTTGTCAGCGCAGCCTCGTTGACCTCGCGCAGCCTCACCAAAAGCCCGGCATCAACGCAGGCCATGGCAATGCCGCGCCCCA
>CAMDHB010000037.1 GCA_945897655.1 Pseudorhodobacter antarcticus | reverse complement strand
ACGAGCTTGACCGCGAGGATACCTTGCTGGTCTGCGGCGGCATCGACGTCCAACGCGCTACGACAAAGCCCGTGCTGAACTGGCTGCGCCGCGAATCGCGGCGTGGGGTCACGATTGCAGGCCTGTGCACAGGCTCCTATGCCTTGGCCAAGGCCGGCCTGCTGGACGGGAAAAAGGCGACGATTCACTGGGAAAACCAGGATGGTTTTCTGGAGGAGTTTGAAGAGGTTGATCTGACCAAATCGGTCTTCGTGATGGACGGCAACCGCTGGAGCACGGCCGGCGGCACCTCGTCGCTGGACCTGATGCTGAAGGTGATCGCGGCGGGGCATGGCGAGGATGTCGCCAACACCGTGGCCGACCAACTGATCTATTCCACCCCGCGCACCGATCAGGACACGCAGCGCCTGTCGATCCCCACCCGCATAGGTGTGCGTCACCCCAAACTGTCCCAAGTCATCCAGATGATGGAGGGCAACATCGAAGACCCGATGTCCCCCGCCGAACTGGCCGAGGAAGTGGGCATGTCAACCCGCCAACTGGAACGCCTGTTCCGTCGCTATCTCAACCGCAGCCCCAAGCGGTATTACATGGAACTGCGCCTGCAAAAGGCGCGCAACCTGTTGATGCAAACCGATATGTCGGTGATCAACGTGGCGCTGGCCTGCGGCTTTGCCAGCCCGTCGCATTTCTCGAAATGCTACCGCAGCCATTACAACACCACACCCTACCGCGAACGGGGCACACAAGGCACCCCGCCGCAAATCCCGCTGGCACGGCTGTCAATCTGACGGCGGTTTACTCGTCGTTGCAGATCGAAGCGGACACGATGCAGCTTGTCGTAAACTCGTCGCACTTGGCCAAGGCGGCATCTTCTGCCTTGCCCAGTGATTTGGCCTTGGAAAAGCCCATGCCATAGCCGTCACCGACCGACAGCGCGGCGCAGTTGGCAAAAACGACAACGGCTTCACAGTCATCCACACCGCATCCAGCCACAGCCTCATCCGAGGCGCTGGCTTCAACGGTCTGGTTCTTGGCCCAGCCGTATTGGCCGGTCGAGGGGGAAAACGCGATCGCACCGAACACGCCTTCGGCTGCAGCCGGCGCAGCACTGACCGAAAGGGCCAGACCACAGGCAAGAGCAAGGGCAACACGGTTAGTCATGATCGTTCCTTTGACATCACTTCTACCCCATGAAGGTGGCGATGACAGGGTAAACCGTCAAGGCCCCGGGCCGAAATACCGCCGCAGCGCAGCAACCTTGCAGATTTGACGTAACGGCACCTCGTCCGCCGCCGCCGCCCCATGATCCTGCCCGCTTTCGCCCTTTCGCCAAAGCGCTTTTCTTTTTCCCGAAGGCACATTAGGTTCGCCTGCAGGATCAAAGGTCCAACATGGGAGAAAATTATGAAAAAGCTGCTACTGGCCTCGGCTGCCACCGCCTTGATCGCGGGCGCTGCCTCGGCTGAAGACGTAAAGATCGGTATTCTGATCGGCTTCACCGGTCCGATTGAATCGCTGACCGGCCATATGGCCAATGCTGCCGAAGCCGCAATGGCGGAAGTGAACGCCTCGGGCAAAGCGCTGAACGGCTGGAATTTCGTTTCGGTCCGCGGCGATTCGACCTGCGTCGACAGTGCTGCGGCCACCACGGCTGCTGAAAAGATGGTCACCTCGGATGGCGTCAAGGGCATCATCGGCGGCGACTGCTCGGGTGTGACCGGCGCTGTGCTGCAGAACGTAGCCCGTCCGAACGGCATCGTGATGGTGTCGCCTTCGGCCACCTCGCCCGCACTGTCCACCGCTGAAGATGACGGCCTGTTCTTCCGCACCGCACCGTCGGATGCACGTGAAGGCGAAGTCATGGGCGACATCCTGGTTGAAAAGGGCGTCAAGTCGATCGCGCTGACCTATTCCAACAGCGACTACGGCAAGGGCCTGGCAGAATCGATCGCCGCAGCCTTCACCGCCAAGGGCGGCACTGTGACGATCAACGCAGCGCATGAAGACGGCAAGTCGGATTACTCGGCTGAAGTTGCGGCTCTGGCTGCCGCTGGCGGCGACCTGCTGGTCGTGGCCGGTTACCTCGACCAGGGTGGCAAGGGCATCATCCAGGCCTCGCTCGACTCGGGCGCCTTCACCCAGTTCGGTCTGCCCGGCGGCATGGTGGGCGACAGCCTGCCGCTCGCTATCGGCCCGGCTCTGGACGGCTCCTACGGTCAGGTCGCACAGTCGGATTCGGCTGGTGCCGCAATTCTGGCTGAAATGGGCAAGGCTGCGGCCACGCCGTACGACGCCACCTCGCCCTACACGATGGAAAGCTATGACGCCGCTGCGCTGATCATGCTGGCCATGCAGGCCACCAACTCCACCGATCCCAAGGTCTATGGCCCCAAGATCATGGACATCGCCAACGGCCCGGGCGAGCAGATCCTGCCCGGCCAGCTCGGCAAGGCACTGGAGCTGATCGCTGCAGGCACCGCGATCGACTATGATGGCGCCTCGGGCGTCATGCTGGTCGGCGCTGGCGAAAGCGCTGGTCGCTACAAGCAGTTCGAAGTCAAGGGCGGCGTTTACGAAACTGTTCAGTTCCGTTGATTTCTAACCTGATCTTAACGGCACGGCCCGGGGGCTAACCCCGGGCCGTGCTGTAAGTAACAGATGCCAAGATGCTGAAAAAGCACGGGTTAAGACGGGGAAGCCATGATAGTTGTCGAAGACATGCACAGGCATTTCGGCGCATTTCGCGCCGTTGATGGCGCAAGCCTGGAAATTGCCACGGGCTCCATCACCGGGTTGATCGGCCCGAACGGCGCGGGCAAGACCACGCTGTTCAACGTGATCGCTGGCCGTCTGCCCCCCACCTCCGGGCGGGTTCTGATGGACGGCGAAGACATCACCGGGCTGCCGCCGCATGTGCTGTTTGGCAAGGGATTGCTGCGCACCTTCCAGATCGCGCATGAATTTGCCTCCATGACGGTCCGTGAAAACCTGATGATGGTGCCGCCGAACCAGTCGGGTGAGCGGATGTGGAACGCCTGGTTCCGCCGCGCTGCCGTCGCCGCCGAAGAACGTGCCCTGCGCCAAAAGGCGGATGAGGTGCTGGAGTTTCTGACGATCACCCATCTGGCGGACCAGAAGGCCGGCAACATATCCGGCGGCCAGAAAAAGCTGCTGGAACTGGGCCGCACCATGATGGTCGATGCCAAGGTGGTGTTTCTGGACGAGGTCGGCGCGGGCGTGAACCGCACCCTTCTGAACACCATCGGCGACGCCATCGTGCGCCTGAACAAGGAACGCGGCTATACCTTTTGCGTCATCGAACACGACATGGATTTCATCGCCCGCCTGTGCGACCCGGTGATCGTGATGGCCGAGGGCAAGGTTTTGGCCAAAGGCACAGTCGCCGAGGTCAAGAACGACGAGCGGGTAATCGAGGCCTATCTGGGGACCGGATTGAAGAACAAGGTGGTCGCCAATGGCTGAACCCTTCCTGATTGGCGAAAACATGACCGGCGGCTATGGGCAGGTCGTTATCCTGCATGCCTGCACCCTGTCGGTCAACAAGGGCGAGATTGCCGTGATCGTCGGCCCTAACGGCGCGGGCAAATCGACCGCGATGAAGGCCGTGTTTGGCATGCTGAACTTGCGCGGCGGGTCGGTGCGGCTGAATGGCGAGGATATCACCAAACTCAGCCCTCAGGCCCGCGTGGCCAAGGGAATGGCATTCGTTCCACAAACATCCAACATCTTCACCTCGATGACGGTCGAGGAGAACCTGGAGATGGGTGCCTTCCTGCGCCGCGATGACATCAAGGTCACGATGGAGCAGATCTATCACCTGTTTCCTATCCTGAAGCAGAAACGCCATCAGGCGGCCGGTGAACTCAGCGGCGGACAGCGTCAGCAGGTCGCGGTAGGCCGCGCGCTGATGACCCAGCCTCAGGTCCTTATGCTGGACGAACCCACCGCCGGTGTGTCGCCCATCGTGATGGACGAACTTTTTGACCGCATCATCGAAGTGGCCCGTACCGGCATCTCGATCCTGATGGTCGAACAGAACGCCCGGCAGGCGCTGAACATCGCCGACAAGGGCTTTGTCCTTGTGCAGGGCGCCAACCGTTTCACGGATACCGGGGCAGCACTACTGGCCGACCCCGAAGTCCGCCGCACCTTCCTAGGGGGCTGAACATATGTTCGAAAAAGCTTCTTTGCTATTCCTCCTGATCGCTGCCCAGTCGGCATCAGCGGAGGAATACACATGTCCCATCGTCGAGATTTGTGCGTCCGGCGCTGGTTGCAGGCAGGTCGCGAACGAGTTTCCGCCGATTATCGTCGCGATTGCCCAGGATGGGAAAAGTGCAGTCATAGGTGACTTTACCCATGTGGAGACGATGCCCCTACTGCATGAATCTCCCGGTCATGGCCGCACCTTTTGGACGGCGCAGCCAGCGAGCGTCGGCATTGCAACACTTGCACCTGATGGCAGTCTTACCGCGACAACCAATGAGAGATCGGCAGAGGGAAAAGCTGCCGCCGTAATGCTAATTGCACAATGCAAAGAAGTTGGTACCTGATGGACTACCTCAACGCCCTCGTCGCCTTTCTGAACTTTGTCGTCGTCCCCGCCCTGTCCTATGGCTCGCAACTGGCCATCGGCGCGCTAGGGGTCACGCTGATCTTTGGCATCCTGCGGTTTTCCAACTTCGCCTGGGGCGACACGATGGCATTTGGCACCACGCTGGTCATCCTGATCACTTGGTGGTTCCAGTCGATGGGCATCAGCGGCGGGCCCCTGCCCACGGCATTGCTGGCGCTGCCGCTGGCCTTTGTCGGCACGGCGGCGTTGATGCTGCTGACCGACACTTGGGTCTATAAATTCTACCGAAAACAGAAGGCGAAACCGATCATACTGGTCATCGTGTCTGCCGGTGTGATGTTCATCATGAACGGCATGGTCCGTCTGATCATCGGGACCGAGGAGCAGAATTTCTCGGACGGCGCGCGTTTTGTGCTGTCTGCGCAAGAGTTCAAGGATTGGACCGGCCTGGCCGAGGGGTTGGCGATCAAGACCACAACCGCAGTCACCTTGATCGCCGCATTGGCCACGATGGCCGCCCTGTTCTGGTTCCTGCAGAAAACCCGCACCGGCAAATCCATGCGCGCCTTTTCCGATAATGAGGATCTGGCGCTGCTGTCAGGCATCAACCCCGACCGGGTGGTGCAGGTGACATGGATCATCGCGGCCGCTCTGGCCGTAATTGCGGGCACTCTCTATGGCCTCGACAAATCCTTCCGCCCGTTCATCTATTTCTCGATGCTGCTGCCAATCTTTGCCGCCGCCGTCGTGGGCGGCCTTGGCTCACCGATGGGCGCTGTGGCGGGTGGCTTTGTTGTAGCCTTCTCGGAAATCGTGGTGACCTATGCCTGGAAAAAAGTGCTGGGCTATCTGCTGCCAGCGGAATGGGCGCCGGACGGGCTGATGCAGCTTTTGTCCACCGATTACAAATTCGCGGTCAGCTTCTCGATCCTGATCATCGTGTTGCTGTTCATGCCCACCGGCCTGTTCAAGGGGAAATGAGATGACCCGCAGTCTTTACCTGTTTGGCGGCGTCGCAGTCCTGTTCATCCTGACCGGGCAAATGCTGTCATGGAACGTCAGCCTGAACATCCTGAACATGGGGCTTTTGTCGGCCATCATGGCTTTGGGCGTGAACATGCAATGGGGCTATGCCGGGCTCTTTTCCACCGGCATCGTGGGCTCGGTTGCGCTGGGCGGTCTGGCTGTGGTCATCATCAACGGCGATCCGGTGCCCGAGGCCTTTGCCCTGGGCGGCTGGCAGTTGATTGGCGGTCTGGTTGTAGCTGTGGCCGTCATCGCCGCCGCGGTCATCGCCTATCAACGGCTGGCGGGGCGGGTCCGGAACCTGACCGTGGCCGTTATCCTGATCGGCGGGTTCTTCCTGTACCGTGGTATTTTCGACCCCGCCGTCACGGCGATCGAGGGCTATAACGCCGCAACCTTCGGCAACATCGGCGGCTTTGGCTGGAATTCGATCTGGGCCTGGCCCGTTGGGGGCCTGTTCGCCGCCGTGGCCGCCTGGGCAATTGGCAAAACGGCACTGGGACTACGCTCCGACTACCTTGCCATTGCGACGCTGGGCATTGCGGAGATTGTCATCACCGCAATCAAGTCGGAAGACTGGATGGCGCGGGGGGTCAAGAATTTCATCGACCTGGAACGCCCGTGGCCTGTGCCCTACGAAGTGGACTTGCAGGTCAACGCCGGCTTTCTGGCCTTTTGCGAACGTTGGGGCCTCGACCCCGTCACCGCCTCCACCATCGGCGTCAAGCTGATCTATGCGGCCATGTTCCTGATCGTGCTGATGCTCTTCGTCTGGCTTCTGGAACGCGCACTGAACTCGCCCTGGGGCCGCATGATGCGTGCCATCCGCGATAACGAGGTGTCGGCGGCCGCAATGGGCAAGGATGTCACCCGCCAGCACCTGATGATCTTCATCCTCGGCTCGGCGGTCGTGGGGGTTGCAGGGGCCATGTACACCTCGATGAACACCCAGCTTGTGCCGGGGGAATACTCACCACTGCGCTTTACCTTCCTCGTCTGGATCATGGTTATCGTCGGCGGGTCGGGCAACAACTGGGGCTCGGTTCTGGGCGGCTTGCTGGTGGGTTGGCTTTGGCTGATTGTCGACAACGCGGGCCCCATCGTGA
This sequence comes from Pseudorhodobacter antarcticus, assembly GCA_945897655.1. Taxonomy (GTDB): domain Bacteria; phylum Pseudomonadota; class Alphaproteobacteria; order Rhodobacterales; family Rhodobacteraceae; genus Stagnihabitans. Next base: position 9,199 of record CAMDHB010000037.1, on the reverse strand, counting down.
TGGGCGCCGTGACGGCGGGAATGGTGGATGGGCCGCTGAAAAGCCATCTGATCGACATGGCCCCGCAGATGCGCCTGCTGACGTTGGGGGTGGCGCTGCTCTTGGTCCTGCGCTTCAGCCCGCGCGGTCTGCTGCCCGAGAAATAGCAGCCACCCTCGGTCGCGCGGCGAAGTTGGAATAGCCGCCATCTGGCAAAGACGACCCCCGATGTCGCGGACTGACAGGGAATTGCTCTGATGCCTTGATAATCAGGGGGCATAACGCATTGCAGAGGTCCCCATGAAAACCCATACCCGTGTTCTGGTCATCGGCGGCGGCGTCGTCGGCTGTTCGGTTCTGTATCACCTGACCAAGCTTGGCTGGTCCGATGTCATGCTGGTCGAGCGGTCTGAACTGACCTCCGGCTCCACCTGGCATGCGGCGGGCGGGTTCCACACGATCAACGGCGACACCAACATGGCCGCCCTGCAAGGCTATACCATCCGCCTGTATAAGGAGTTGGAAGAGATCACCGGCATGTCCTGCGGGTTGCACCACGTCGGCGGCATCACCCTGGCCGACAATCAGGAACGCTTCGACCAGTTGAAAGCGGAACGCGCCAAGCACCGTTACATGGGCCTCGACACCCGCATCCTGTCTGCAAAGGAAGTGGAGGAGTTTACCGACGGTCTGGTGAATGTCCAAGGCATCGTCGGCGCGCTTTATGACCCGCTAGATGGCCACCTTGACCCGTCGGGCACGACCCACGCCTATGCCAAGGCAGCGCGGATGGGCGGCGCAGAGATTGTGTTGCACAACAGGGTGTTGGAGACCAATCCTCGTCCAGACGGTTCATGGGAAGTCGTCACCGAAAAGGGCACGATCATCGCTGAACATGTGGTGAATGCCGGTGGCCTGTGGGCGCGGGAAATTGGCGCTATGGCGGGGGTTTACCTGCCCCTGCTGCCGATGGCGCACCAGTATCTGGTCACCGACGACATCCCGGAAATCATGGCCTACCTCGCCAAGGGCCGCGAGTTTCCGCATTTGATGGACCCGGGCGGCGAATCCTACCTGCGCCAGGAAGGCCGGGGCCTGTGTATCGGGTTCTACGAAAAACCCTGCGAACCTTGGTCGGTCGACGGCACCCCCTGGGGTTTCGGCCACGAACTCCTGAACGAACAGTTCGACAAGATCGAAGACTCGGTCAACTTCGCCTACCGCCGCTTCCCTGTTCTGGAACGCTCGGGCGTCAAGCGCGTCATCCACGGCCCCTTCACCTTTGCCCCCGACGGCAACCCGCTGATCGGCCCGGTTCAGGGCCTGCGCAACTACTGGTCCGCCTGCGCCGTCATGGCCGGGTTCTCTCAGGGTGGCGGCATGGGCCTGTCCCTGGCCCAGTGGATGATCCACGGCGAAGTGGAACGCGACCCGCGTGGCTTTGACGTCTCACGCTTCGGCACCTGGACGACCGCAGGTTACACCGTGCCCAAAGTCATCGAAAACTACCAGATGCGCTTCTCTGTCGGCTACCCGAACGAGGAACGCCCGGCCGCCCGCCCCTTCCGCACCACGCCGATGTACGACACCAACAACGCGCTTCGCGCCGTCTGGGGCCAGCAATATGGTCTGGAAGTGGTGAACTACTACGCCCTGCCGGGTGAGCCGACCTACGAAACCCCCACCTTCAAACGCTCCAACGCGTGGGAGGCGACGCGGCAAGAGGTGATGGCCGTCCGTGACTCGGTCGGAATCAACGAACTGCAAAACTTCGGCAAATATGTCGTCAAAGGCAAAGGTGCCCGCGCCTGGCTTGACCGCATCATGGCAGGCAACATTCCCAAACCCGGCCGCCTGTCGCTGACGCCCATGCTCGCCCATTCCGGCAAGATCATCGGCGATTTCACCGTTTCCTGCCTCAGCGAAACCGAATTCCAGCTGACCGCCAGCTATGGCGCTCAGGGCTGGCACTACCGCTGGTTCGAACAGAACGCTGTTGATGGCGTGACTGTCGAAAACGTCTCTGACAGCCGCTCGGGCTTTCAGATCGCTGGTCCCAATGCGCGCAAGGTTCTGGCCAAGGTCACCCGCAGCGATGTCTCGGGCGAGGCGTTCAAGTTCATGGATGTCAAACGCATGACCGTGGGCATGGCCAATTGCATCGTGCAGCGCGTCAGCTACACCGCCGATCTGGGCTATGAAATTTTCTGCGACCACATGTCCGTCCGCCACCTGTGGGACGTGCTGATGGAAGCCGGGGCCGAATATGGCATCCGCCCCTTCGGCATGCGCGCCATGATGTCCCTGCGTCTGGACAAATGGTTCGGCTCGTGGTCCCGCGAATTCAGCCCCGATTACACGCCCGCCGAAACCGGCCTGGACCGCTTCATCCGCTGGAACAAGGACGCGGACTGGATCGGCAAAGCCGCGGCCACCGCCGAAAAGGCCGCAGGCCCCAAGCGCAAGCTGGTGCCACTGATCGTGGATGCCGCCGATGCCGACGTTGTGGCATGGGAGCCGATCTGGCTTGACGACGAGGTTGTCGGCTGGTGCACCAGCGGCGGCTTCTCGCACTACACCGGCAAATCCCTGGCCCAAGGTTTCGTGCCCGCCCACCGCGCTGTCGATGGGTTGGAGGTCGAGATTGAAATCCTGGGCGAACGCCGCAAGGCCGTTGTCCACATGACCCCGCTGTTTGATGCCGACGGGTCCAGGATGCGTGGCTGACCTTATCGCAATGCGACCGGGGGAGGATAACTCCCCCGGCCTTGCCCCATGCCGGCCCTTGTCATGACTGACCTGACCATCCTGATCCCCGCCGCCGGTGCCTCGTCGCGGATGCGGGGTCAGGATAAACTTCTGCAACATGTCGCGGACGAACCAATCTTGCGCCGTCAGGCCCACATGGCCCTATCACTGGCCCCGGTCATCGTGACCCTGCGCGACCCCGATCCGGAACGCCGCGCCGCGCTGGACGGCCTCACGGTCAAAATTCTGGCCGTTCCCGATGCCGCCCTTGGCATGTCGGCCTCATTCCGTGCCGTAGCGGATATTCAAAGCGCCGTGATGGTCCTGCCCGCCGACATGCCAGACCTGACCGCGGCTGATCTGGCCAGCATGATCACCGCCTTCCGCGCCGCCCCTGACCAAATCCTGCGCGGCAGCGCCAACGCCACACCCGGCCATCCGGTTATCTGGCCCCGCGCCCTGGTGCCCGGGTTTGCCCAACTTCACGGCGACGAAGGCGCCCGCGCCCTCCTGCGCCAACACCCGGTCCGCCTGCACCCCCTGCCCGATGCCCACGCCCTGACCGACCTTGACACGCCCGAGGATTGGGCCGCCTGGCGCGCCCGTCAGGCCGCCAACAGCACCCGCGCCTCATAAGCCTTCAGCGCCCGCCGGGCCGTTGCAAACCGCTGCGTCAATTCGGGGAACAGCAACGCAATCTCTTCGCGCTGCTCGGCATCCATGCCGCCCAAAGTGCGCGCGGCAGGTTGAAAGCTTTCGGTCCAGGCACCCTCGGCCTCGATCAACTCATGCGCATCAAACAGCAGATGGATGTATCGCACCCCTTGGGTTGCCATCCCTTTGACCTGCGGCAACCCTGTCAGATGGGTGGCCGCCACCAGCACCTGCGCATCGCCAAACAGCATCTCGGCCCTCGGCCCTTCGATCAGCATGCGGTGTTGGGGGGAGACCATCATCGCCCGGTGCGGCAATCCCCCGCCCAAGGCACCCGCCTCAATCCGGACCGGCTGCAACTGCGGCTGCACCATCAGATCGGCCATCGACAGATCACGCACCCCGATCCAACGCAGCGGCTGCAACCCATTGTCGCGTGTCACCACCATCTCACCCACCGACAGCGCCTCGACCGGGATCAGACCACGGGCCGTGCGGATCAGAGTGCCGGGAGTAAAGCATGGCACGATCTGTTCGATGTTGCGGAACGTCATCTCGCCCACGACCGCGCGGGTCGAGGGGTCAAGGAACTGAACGATGCCGCTTTCGGGGTTCAGCGGATCCAGCGGGTCGGGGATGATCCTGAACGGACCCGCGCCAACCAGATCCAGCGTGTCGACATCATCGCCGCCCTCGTTGCCATCGACGGCATCACCGATACTGCCGCCGGTGATATAATCCCGACCATCACCGCCAAAGATCGAGTCGGCCCCGGCGCCCCCGGTCAGGCTGTCATTGCCCGCCCCGCCAAAAAGCCCGTCACCGCCGCCGCCACCCGACAGCGTATCCGCGCCGCCACCGCCGGTCAGCACGTTCGCCAAACCGTCGCCCGTCAGACTGTCCGCCGATCCCGAGCCGATCACATTTTCGACGCCCGTCAGCGTGTCGCCCTGCGCATCCCCGCCCGAACCCGAACCACTGTTCAGATTGACTGTGACCCCACTGCCCGACAGGCCATAGTCTGCCGTATCAGTCCCGCTGCCGCCAATCAGACTGTCCGACCCGGCGCCGCCCTTCAGCAGGTCATCGTTATCCCCGCCATCCTGCGTGTCATTGTCGCCGCCGCCGTCCAGCACGTCATTGCCCGTGCCCCCCTGCAGCAGGTCATTGCCTGCATCGCCCGACAGCGTGTCCGCCTCGGATCCACCAGACAGCGTGTCGCGACCAGCACCCCCAACCAGCGAATCCGCACCTGAATCGCCCGACAGGCTGTCATCGCCGTTACCACCGTCCAGCGTATCGGCTCCGGCATCCCCAGCCAACGTGTCATTGCCATCGCCGCCGAACAGCTGATCGTTGTCGTTGCCGCCGCGCAGCGAGTCATTGCCCAAGCCGCCATACAGCGAATCGTTGCCATCACCGCCGTCCAAGGTGTCTGCCGAATTGTCGGTGGCGACTGTGGTCGAGGTGACCTGCACATCATCAATGATCGCGCCAAGGCTGTCATTGTTGCCCAGTTCGGTCAGGCGCAAGGTATAGACGCCCGCCGTTGGGAAAGTAACGTTAAAGGAATAATTCGTCAGTGCCGTGGTCGACGTGGGGAACACGTTCAACGTGCCTATCACGACCCCGTTGGCATCCAGCACATCCACCCGGAAGCCATCAATCCCCACTTGTGCAGCGGCAGCGCTGCGCAGGGCGGCCTTGAAGGTTACCGCAGCCGACTGGTTGCCAAGAACCGTGAAGGACTGCTGCATGACCGTGGTCTGGCCGGAATTGCCATCAATCTCGGAGACAATGTTGCCGGATAGCGTGGGCAAATAGGCATATTCGGGATCCGTTTCCATATCCGTGCCGGTCCACCCGGCGGTGCCCGACGAGAAGGTACCGTTGGTGATGAACGTGGCCCCGATCGACGAGGTTGTCCCGCCGCCATAGATCAGGTCATTGCCGCCATTGCCCGAAATCGAATCGGCCTCGGTCCCGCCGGTTACGGTGTCATTCGTGTTGCCGCCGCTGATGACATCATTGCCGGCATCACCAAAAATGGCGTCCCCGTTGGTGGCCAGCGTGTCGTTCCCGACCGTGATGCTGTCATTGCCATCACCGCCATAAACCGTATCGACGCCACCTGCCGTGGTGATGGTGTCATTCCCCGCGCCGCCATAGATCAGGTCCGTGTCACCTGCCCCGGTGCCGCTGCCGATGTAGATGTCGTTGCCGGTCCCCAGATCAACCGTATCCGCACCGCCCGCAGCGGTGTTACCGGCAAATTCGTCATAGACTGTGTCATTCCCTGCACCGGAAAGCAGGTTGTCACTGCCAAGGCCACCCGAAATCGTGTCATTGACCCCGCTGCCAAAGACCGTGTCGTTCCCTGCGCCCGCATCGACCACAACCGATGCCCCGGCACTCGTCGCGGTAAAGCTGTCGGCGCTGCCGGTCAGGACAAAGGCTTCCATGCCGCTGAAATTGGCGATGTTTCCGCTGGCACTGGTGATGAACATCGTTCCGGTCTCGGCCGAACTCACCGTAACCGTGACCCCGGACGCCAAGGCGCTCGCGTCCAGCGTATCCGTGGCGCTGTCCACTTCACCGCCAGAAACGGTGTCATCGCCAAAGCTTCCCGTCAGTAAAATCCGGTCAGCGCCCGTACCACCAAACACGCTTTCGTCGCCCGTGCCGCTGTCCAGCAGGTCGTCGCCATTGCCGCCAAACAGCGTGTCCCGGTCAGATCCGCCAAACAACTGGTCATTGCCGTCGCCGCCAACCAGACTGTCGCGGTCACCAAGCCCGTACAGCGAGTCGTTGCCACCGCCGCCTTCCAGCGTATCCTTGTTATTTGTGCCGGTCGCGGACTCGTCCGATGGTCCACCATAAAACGTTGCCATTCAGTTCTGCCTGCTTCAGTTACAGTCGCTGTATGTCAGTAAAAAGCTTTGGAATTGTGGTGTAAGAGTGGGAATTCAAAGGCCGTATTACACACATTGTGGCTAAAAATGAAAGGGGTTTGCTGACGGTGGGCGAAATGTGGGAATGCAACCGAAGCCGCCTTTGCCCACCATTTCCCGACTTCGTCGCAGGCCTTTACCGCGCGATCAGCATCGCCTCATGCCGCTTCAACGTGCGCCGCGCGGCGGTATAGTCGCGAACCCCTTGTGTCGTTCGCAACTCCGGAAACAGTTCGAAAATCTCGGACCGCTGGGCATTGCCCATCCCCCCCAGCGTCAGGTCCCCGGGCTGAAAACTTTCCGTCCAGGCCCCGTTGGACAGCACAACCTCATGCTGGTCGCACATGAAGTGGATATAGGACACCCCCGCCGCATTTACCGAATGAATGCCCCGGGCCGCCGTCAGATGTTTGGCGGCCACCAGCACTTCGTGCTCGTCGAAATACAGCGCGGTGCGGTCATTGGCCACCAAAAGCCGGTGGTTGGGGCTGACCAGCAGGTCCCTGTCCGGCAGACCATGACCAAGCGAGCCTTGGCGCACCACAATCGGGCGCAAATGCTGTGCAGCGTTCAGATCGGCCCAGGTCAGGTCACGGCGACCAATCCAGCGAACCTCCTGCATGCCATTGTCGCGCGTGATGATTTTGTCACCAGCCCGCAGGCTTTCCACCGGCACCTCGCCGCGCGGCGTCGCGATCAGGGTGCCGGGGGTAAAGCAGGGGGTGACAACCTCGATGTTCTTGAACGACATCGTGCCGATGACATGCCGGTCGATCGGGTCCAGAAACTGAACCAATCCGTTTTCCCCATTCAGCGGGTCATAGACAACCTTCAACGGCCCGGCACCGGTCAGATCCAGTGTGTCGCGATCACAGCCGCCTTCGCCCCCATCCACCACATCGCCAATGGTCCCACCCCGGATCAGATCGCGGTCATCCCCGCCCGACAGCGTGTCAGCACCCGTGCCACCTGTCAGGGTGTCATGCCCATTGCCGCCAAAGACCGCGTCACTGTCGATTCCGCCGTCCAGCAGGTCATTGCCCGCGTCGCCATAAAGCGTGTCCGTGTCATCCATGCCAAAGATGGTGTCATGACCATCCCCACCCCGGATGATGTCCAAACCATTGCCCGGCGCCAGATCGCCGCCATCGGGAATGTTGACCGCATCAGGCACATTCGGGGCATAGCCGCCATAGATGAGGTCATTGCCCTTGCCCCCATCAATGCTGTCCGACCCTTCGGCACCGATGATCGTGTCATTGCCGTCGCCGCCTGCAACCGTGTCGTCATCAACGCCCGCATCGACCCAGTCATTGCCGCTGCCAGCCGTGATCAGATCGTCATCATCGCCCGTGCGGATGATGTCATTCCCCGCCCCTGCATCCACCGTGTCACGGTCGTTCAGCGGGTCACTGTCAGCCGGATAAAGGCCCGGATAACCGATGTCAGGCCGCTGCTCCAGCATGGTCCCGCTGGCGGTATCAATCACATCGTCGCCGTCACCGCCAAAGACCAGATCGCGGCCCGCACCCCCAAAGATCGTGTCCCGCCCCGCCTCGCCCAACAGCAGATCATTGCCGTCGCCGCCATAAATCAGTTCATCAAATCCCGGGGCCCCACCCGACCCACAACTGCCGCCCGAACCGCCCGAACCCCGCGTGCCGCCAATCCCCGCGTCCGTATCGCCATAAATTGTGTCATTACCCACGCCACCGGTCAGCGTGTCGTTCCCCGCACCGCCATAAACCAGATCATGGCCCAGGCCCGCATTGACACTGTCATGGCCGCCCCCGGCAACGATGACATCATCATTGCCAAAGGTTGCCGGCAAAAGCGCGTCATTGCCATCAATCCTGTCCCCGTTGCCATCAACATAGCCCGGAAGCAGGGTGTTGTTGCCATCGGTGCCCATGACAATACCGTCGGGGCGAAAAAAACTCGTCATGTAACCTCAATCCTCACTCCAGCACATGCGCGGGCGCACCCGGACGCCGGCCCTGCGGCCAGACCGCCAACTCCCAACAGTCCGCTCATCAGCACAACACGCATTCCCGCATCCCTTGGGGTCACCCCATTACCTTGTCACAGGATCATGTCCCGTCCGTCCGGCCCACGGTGTCCCGGCATCCACTTGGAATGCAAAAACCCTTCGGACCAGAGAACTGGCCGACCCATACGCCGAACTGTCGTGATCGTCCTTGCGCGGGCGCGCGTTCTCGAGGGTTCAGGTCCGGCACGCTTTCCGCCAGACCGCGCAGGACACAGCGCCTGCACCAAACCACATCGCCCGCACCTCAAGGCGCAGCACCACCAACAGACCGCCCCCACGGCCTTTGTCTTTCCCAGCAAGACACAGATCATTTACCTTTTTTCGCGTCTTGTGGGAAGGAAAAAAAGGCCGAAAGGTGGCATCGCGCCTTGCCGATCCTTTGCCTTTTAGGGGCGCCTTGCTGCCCTCTTAAGCCTGCGGTTGTATTGCGTTTCTGTCCGCGAAACAGTGCCCCACCGGGCCAAAATCCCAAGGGCATGCTTCCGCTTCATAATCCCTTGAACCACCAAAGACCTGGGTGCCGCGCTATTTCCATTTCCGAAACAGTCCCACACTTTAACCATCTCCATCTTTTTGCCGCAATTCAGGAATGGACCTGCAAACCGCTGTTGCCCAATCCGCATCAATTTCCGAAAGATCGTCACATCTTTTTCCCAATCACGCATTGTTAACTGTCACATCCCGGAAGGTGGTAGGGCTGTTTCCTGAACAACTCGGGTTTCAGTTTGTGCCAGTCCTTCATCACTTGCAAGGGTGTCTTTGTGCCCAAGGCTGATTGTGGAAGCTGCTGATTGTAGAGCATCACGTAGCGGTGCAG
>CAMDHB010000036.1 GCA_945897655.1 Pseudorhodobacter antarcticus | reverse complement strand
GCGAGGCGACCGACCGGACGGCTGAGGCGTTCTGCAAACCACAAACCGCCCCAGACCGCCGCCACGATCAGGATGACGGCAAACCCGAGGTACAGCAGACCAAAGTTGAACAGGATGCTGCCCCGGTCCGCCTCCAACTGCTGATAAAGGGCAGCGGTTTGCTGGGTTTCATCCAACAGGCCCAGAATGGTGCCATCCACCTTGCGCGAAACATAGAGCAATCGGTCCGGAAAGGCCTGAAGCTCAATCAAGGCCCGATACTCGTTGTTGGCCCAGTCCGAAATCAGCACCACCTCCCCAGCCTTGGCGCGCACCACTTCAGCCGTCGTGGGTTGTTCAAAGTCGAATAGATAGCTCTTCTCGCCCCGGGTTCGCAGCGTGCCCGCCGAGTTGATCAGATACACCTCTTTCAGCCCGCGCTGGATGGCCGATTGGCCCTGAGCCAGAATTGGGCGCACAGCGCCGTCATCCATCAGGAAGTTCTGGGACTTCTCGCGGTTCAAAAATTGCGCAAGAGCCCCGATATCTGCGGTCAGTGTCGCGGTCTGCTCGGCCTCATAAGCCTGTGCTGCCTCAAGCGAAGCGCCGATCACGCCACGGACCCGGTCGGAAAACCAGCCTTCCAGACCGATGTTGACGGTCAGCACACCAAAAACGGCAACCAGAACCGTGGGGATCAGCGCGACAATGGTGAACACCCCGGTCAGCCGCAGGTGCAGGCGCGAACCGGCCGATTGGCTGCGCCGGTCCGACAGCATCTGGACGATCCGGCGCAGGACGAGCGAGGTGACGACCAGCACATAGATCAGGTCGGCCAGCATGATCAGCCGCAACGAAGGCGACGAGGTGCCCATGTTCAGCGGACCCAAGGCAAGGAAAGTCGCCGCCGTCAGGAGTGGCCCCAGGAACACCAAACCGAAGGTCATGCTATTCTGGACCCGGCGCTGTCTGCGCAGGCGCGACAGCCGGACAAGCCAGGAATTGGCAGTGGTAGACCTTTGCACCCGACCCTCACGCCCTGTTGTTGGCGCCCGGGTTGTGCCCTGATCGCCACATCCGGTGTCTTATGGGTAACACTGCACCCGTGACACGCTTGCTGTGGCGGTTTTACATCAGTTTGCGGCGGCGAGTCACGCGGATATCGAGGTCAGTGATCTTCTTGCGCAAAGTATTGCGGTTGATCCCCAAAAGGTCCGCACATTTAGCTTGGTTGCCGGCGGTCGCTTACAAGGCGATCTCGATCAGCGGCAGTTCGATTTCGCGCAAAATGCGGTCATAAACCCCGGCGGGCGGCAGTTGGCCGTTGTGCAGATCGAAATACCGCTTCAGATGGCGCGCAACCGAGGCTGACAGCTTCTCATTCTCGATCACCCCGGCGCGAGCGGGTTCGGTGGTATGGCTGCCACCCAAGGCGACCTCAAGTTCGGCCTGACCGATCTCGGGTTCAGAGGATGTGACGAGCAGCCGCTTCAGCACGTTTTCCAACTGACGGGCATTGCCGGGCCAAGGGTGAACGCGCAGAACATTGCTTGCCTCGGCACTCAGGCGCCGTGCCGTGCCGATCTCTCGTTCGCCCCGGGCCAGAAAGTGTTCGGCCAGCAGCACGATATCTTCGACCCGTTCGCGGAGCGCCGGCACGGTCAGCGTGACGCCGCCCAGACGGTAGAACAGATCCTTGCGCATCTGCCCCTCCTCGACCCGCTGCACAAGGTCGGCCTGGCTGGTGGCAAGGATGCGCGGGGCGTGGTCATCGGCGATGTCCAGCATCCGGACAAGGCGGGCTTGGCCGTCGTCATCGAAATCAGCCACTTCGTCGATCAACAGCGACCCACCGCGTGCCTTGGACAAAAGGGTGGATATGCCATCGACCCCGGCCAGATCGGCGGCCTGAACCACCATGAAGGGCTGGCTGCGGCGATCGGAAAAGTCGTGGATGGCCCGGGCGATCAGGCTTTTGCCGGTGCCCGATTCGCCGGTGATCAGCACGGGCAGGTCGGTGTTCATCACCTTGGCCACCAGACGGTACAGCGCCTGCATTGCGGCGGTGCGGCCCACCAGCGGCAGGTCGTCGCCCGGGTTTCGCGGCGTGGCCACAACGGCCGCCGCCGCCCGGCGTTTCTGGTCCAGGGCGCGGGCGGATCGTTTCATCAGGTCGGGCAGGTCAAAGGGTTTGGGCAGATAGTCAAACGCCTCCGCCTCGGCCGCTTGAATGGCGGTCATGATGGTGTTCTGGGCCGAGATGATGATCACCGGCAGACCGGGTCGGATACGGCTGATGCGCGGCAGCGCCTCAAGCCCGTTGCCATCGGGCATGATCACATCCGAAATCACCAGATCGCCCTTGCCCTCTTCCACCCAGCGCATCAGCGTCATCATGCTGGAGGTGGCATGCACCTTGCATCCGGCGCGGGTCAGCGCCTGGGTCAGGACGGTGCGGATCGTGCGGTCGTCATCCGCAACAAGTACAGTTCCATCCATTAGATCGTCTCCTTGAGGTCTTTGGGGGCCATGGGCAGGGACAGGCGGAACACCGTCTTGCCCGGCACCGATTCGACAGAAATCCAGGCGTCGTGGTCGGTCATGATCTTGGACACCAGCGCCAGCCCCAGACCCGTTCCGTTTTCGCGGCCCGAGACGAAGGGTTCAAAGATGTCCGACACGATGTCGGGCGGAATGCCCGGGCCATCGTCGATAATCTCAACCTGCAACGGCAAAGCGGCCCCCGTCCCATCCTTGCGGCGCAGGCGCAGCGAGTGGTCATAGAAGGTGCGCAGCCGGATCGTGCCTTGGGCGCCACCTGCCGCCTCGGTTGCGTTCTTGATCAGGTTCAGGAACACCTGCATCAACTGGTCAGGGTCGGCATAGGTGGCGGGCAGCGAGGGGTCGTAATCCTCGACAATCATCATATGGCTGGAATGGCCGATCTGGGCAGACCTCCGGGCGCGGTCCAGTGCGTCGTGGATGTTGATCGCGCGGCGTTCAGGGGGCCGGATGTTGCCGAACTGTTCGACCTGTTCCAGCAGTTTCACGATGCGGCGGGTTTCCTCGACGATCAGGTCGGTCAACTCGCGGTCCTCGGGCGACAGGTTCATCGCCAAAAGTTGGGCCGCCCCCGAGATGCCGGCCAAAGGATTCTTGATCTCATGCGCCAGCATCTCGGCCATGCCGATTGCCGATTTGGCGGCCGAGGTTGCTCCTCGGGTCCGCCCCAGGCGGTCGGCAATCACACGCGGGGATATCAGGATCAGCAAGGATTGCGGGTTGTCCTGCAAGGGTGCGATCTGGATGTTGCATTGCACCTGGCTGCGGTCAGCGGTGCGAAAATCCACGTCATTGATATAGACTTCGGATTGGTTGATGCGGCAACGCTGAAAGGCATCGGCAAGCTGTGTGTCGGTCGGCAGACGGTGGGTGACCTTGCCGCCGATCACCGCCTTGGCCGAGGCGTTCAGGAAAATCTCGGCAGCAGGGTTCACGTCCAGAATCAGATTGTCCGCATCAATCAGGATGGCGGGCATGGGCAGCGAGGCCCAGATGGAACCGGCGGGGCGCGGGGGGGTCATGCGGCCTGCCTTTCAGGTTGGGTGAATGTTTCGCGGATCAGGCGCAGGGTTTCGGCCGGGGTGGCGGCGGCCATCAGGGGGGCGCGGTCGGCGGTAAGGTCCGCCTGTTCCAGATACCAACCCAGGTGTTTACGTGCGACTTTCAGGCCAAGGTCAGCCCCGTAAAAGCCCAGCATCGCCTCGTAATGCGCGGCGATAAGGTCGGCCAAGGCGGCGCCTTTTGGCACAACAGGGGCGGGCGTGCCGTAAAGGGCATGGGATATCTGCGCCAACCGCCACGGCGCACCCTGCGCCCCGCGCCCGATCATCACGCCATCAGCGCCCGAAGCATCCAACGCCCGGCCCGCCGTCGCCGCATCGACAATATCGCCATTGGCAATGACCGGAATGCGCACGGCCTGTTTCACGGCGCGAATCGCCGCCCAATCGGCATGGCCCTTGTAGAACTGGCATCTTGTGCGGCCATGAATGGTGATCATCTGCACGCCCGCCGCCTCGGCCATCTGGGCCAGTTGCGGGGCGTTCAGGGTGGCATCGTCCCAGCCCAACCGGGTTTTCAGCGTCACAGGCACCTTGACCGCCCCCACCACCGCCTCGATCAGGCGCAGGGCATGGGCCAGATCCTTCATCAGAGCAGACCCGCAGGCGCCCGTGGTCACCCGCTTGGCCGGGCAGCCCATGTTGATGTCAATCACCCGCGCGCCCTGCCCTTCGACATAGCGCGCGGCTTCGGCCATCCAATGCGCGTCACGGCCCACGATCTGCACCGATGTCGCCGCTTCACCAAAGCCCAGTTCGGCGCGCGCGCGGGCAAGCGGCTTGGCCTGGACCACCTCTTGGCTGGCTACCATTTCGGACACGACCAGCCCCGCCCCGAATGAGGCGACAAGCCGACGCCACGGCAAATCCGTGATCCCCGCCATCGGGGCCAACAGCACCGGGGGGGTCAAAGTCAGGTCGCCAATCGAGATTGCATTCACGGTCATGACCCACACTTAAGGCCTGCTCGCCACAAAGGCAAAGCTACCCAGCGAAATACTGCCTTAAATTAGAGCAATGCATATTTTTTGGGCAATCACATCGAACAGATTGTCAGATCGTGGCCGTCAGCCTATGCAGTTGGGAAAAGTGAGGGGTCATGACCACAGCCGCCATCATCGTCGCCGCCGGACGCGGCACCCGCGCCGGGGGGGATTTGCCCAAACAGTGGCAAACCTTGGCCGGCCGGCCCGTAGTTGCCCACACATTGGACGCCTTTTCAGCCATGCAGCGGGTCCTGGTGATTCACCCCGATGACCGTGTAATGGCGGCGGGCCTTGGGGTGGAACTGGTAATCGGCGGGGCGACCCGCACCGCCTCGGTCCGCGCCGCGCTGGAGGCTTTGGCGGGACGCGGCGTAACGCGGGTCCTGATCCATGACGGAGCGCGGCCCTTGGTGCCCGCAGGCGTGATCGCACGGGTTCTGGCGGCGCTGGATACCCACAAAGGTGCTGCGCCAGCTCTGGCGGTGACCGATGCCCTGTGGACTGGAGAGGCGGGCCTCGTCAGCGGCACGCGGGACCGCGAGGGGTTGTACCGGGCGCAAACGCCGCAGGGCTTTGACTTTGACGCGATTCTGGCGGCACATCGCGGCCATCCGGGCGAGGCCGCGGATGATGTCGCCGTTGCGCGAGCGGCGGGCATTGACGTGGCGATCGTCGAGGGCGATGAGGCCAATCTGAAACTGACTTGGGCCAGCGATTTTGCCCGGGCCGAGGCGATACTGAAGGGGCGGAAGATGGATATACGTTTGGGCAACGGCTTTGATGTTCATGCCTTTTGTCCGGGCGATCATGTGTGGTTGTGCGGGGTCAAGGTGCCGCATGGGCGGGGCCTTTTGGGCCATTCGGATGCCGATGTGGGCATGCACGCCCTGACCGATGCCATCTATGGCGCCCTGGCCGAGGGCGATATTGGCCAGCATTTCCCGCCCTCTGACCCACAATGGAAGGGCGCTGCCAGCCATATTTTCCTGACCCATGCCATGGGGCGCGTCGCGGCCCGGGGGTTCCGGCTGGCCAATGCCGATGTCACGCTGGTCTGCGAACGGCCCAAGATCGGGCCGCATGCCGTGGCAATGCGTGAGGCATTGGCGCAGATCATGGGCGTCGATATGGACCGGATCAGCGTCAAGGCAACCACGTCTGAGCGTTTGGGCTTTACTGGCCGCGAAGAGGGGATTGCCGCGCTGGCAACCGCGACCTTGGTGCAGGTGTGACCCGGCTGATCACAACCGGTTTGGGGGTGGGTCTGCTGCGCCCTGCGCCGGGAACCTGGGGTTCAGCCTTTGCCATTGGCCTGGGGCTGATCATCCTGCGTTTTGCGGGGTTCCCGGTGTTCGTGGCCGCCCTTGCTGCGGTGACGGTGCTGGGCTTTTGGTCCGTCGCCACGGAACTGCGCGACCGCCCGGGCGAGGACCCGGGAGAGATCGTGATCGACGAGGTCGCAGGCCAATGGATCGCGCTGGCCTTCCCGGCCGCCGCCTTCTGGTGGCGCGGGTGGGAGGCGTGGATGCCCTATCCGGGCTGGTTGGCGGCGTTCGTATTCTTTCGGCTGTTCGATATCTGGAAGCCCTGGCTGGTGGGCCGGGCCGACCGGCGGCATGATGCCGCTGGGGTGATGCTGGATGATCTGTGGGCGGGCCTGTTCGCAGGGATCGCCACGGTCATTGCGGCAGGTGCGGCGCATGGGGTGATGGCGGTGCTCAAATGACCGTGGCCGACCTTCTGCAAAGAGCGCGCGCTGCCGGGGTTCGGGTTGCCACGGCAGAAAGCTGCACGGGTGGCATGGTCGCCGCCGCGCTGACCGACATCGCTGGGTCGTCAGACGTCTTCGACCGCGGTTTTGTCACCTATTCCAATGCCGCCAAAATTGCGATGCTGGGGGTGCGGTCCGGGACATTGGACCAATACGGTGCGGTTTCGGAACCCGTGGCAGTGGAAATGGCCGAGGGTGCGCTGGCCCATTCGATGGCCACTCTGGCCGTTTCGATCACCGGGATTGCGGGCCCCGGCGGTTCGGAGTTCAAGCCTGAGGGGCGGGTTTGCTTTGCTTTGGCGCGGCAGGGCCACCCCACAAGGGTTGAAACCATTGAATTTGGCGCCTTGGGCCGGGCCAACGTGCGGCTGTCCGCGCGGGATCATGCGCTAGCATTGATCCAGCAGGCTTTGCCTGCTGCGCGGTAAGGGTCAGCCCCCTGCCCCGTAAAGCGCCCGCGCCCGCGCCTCGAACGCGCGCACCACGCGGGACATCGCCTCGTTGAACACGATGCCAATCACGGCCGCCAGAACAGCATTGCGAAATTCGAAATCGACATCAAAGGTGACCTCGCACCCCGCTGGCGTATCGGCAAAGGTCCAGACCGATTTCAAATGCCTGAAGGGACCGTCGATATACTCGGTCAGGATTCGCCCCTGTTCCGGCAAAAGCGTCACGCGACTGCCAAAGCGTTCACGGAAAACCTTGAAGGAGATCACCAGATCCGCCTCCATCACCTCGCCCCCGTCACAAGGCTTGCGCGACCGGATGCGCGCCGCCGAATTCCACGGCAGGAATTCCGGATAGCGCGCTACATCCGCCACCAGATCGTACATCTGACGGGCGGAATAGGGCAGTTTGCGGGTTTCATGGTGGTGCGGCATCAATCCTCGGGCGTGACTTGGCTTTAGGTTTTGGTTAGACCGGGACGGGAAATCAAGGGGGCCCCATGCCGCATCGTCCTTATGTGATCGACCAGATGATTTCGGCCAAGTCCATTGCGGCGCGGGTCGAAACGCTGGCACGCGAAATCACCACGCATTTTCTAGGTTGTGACAAGCTGGTTGTGGTCGGCCTGCTGCGCGGATCCTTCGTGTTCATCGCTGACCTTGTCCGCGAGATTGACCTGCCGGTCGAGGTCGATTTTCTGGAAGCCTCATCCTATGGCGATGCGATGCACTCCTCTCGCGAGGTGCGGATTCTCAAGGACCTGCGGGGCGAGATTGCGGGCCGTGATGTGCTGGTGGTCGAGGATATCGTGGACACCGGGTTCACCTTGCACCATGTGGTCAACCTGTTGCGGTCCCGCGAACCCGCAAGGCTGGAGGTTTGCGCGCTGTTGGACAAGCCGTCGCGCCGCGAGGTGCCGATCAAGGCAACCTGGACCGGGTTCGACATCCCCGACGAATTCGTTGTGGGCTACGGCATCGACTTTGCCCAGCGCAACCGCAACCTGCCCTATATCGGCAAGGTCCGGTTCACCGAATAGATGCTGCAAGATCACCTGGCGCCCAACCTTGCGATTCTGTTCTGCGGTACGGCGGCTGGACACCGTTCGGCGGCGCTGGGGCATTACTATGCCGGGCCGGGCAACAAATTCTGGGGCTTGCTGGCCGATACCGGCATGACGCCGCGCCGCCTGCGCCCGGATGAGGATCATCTGCTGCCGAGCTTTGGGTTAGGTCTGACCGATCTGGCCAAGGGGGTTGCAGGGATGGATCATGAAATCCCGAAAACCGCTTTTGCACCGCAATCCTTGGCCCATTTGACCAACCAATGGCTGCCGCGTGCTTTGGCCTTTA
The DNA here is from genome assembly GCA_945897655.1 of Pseudorhodobacter antarcticus. Lineage (GTDB taxonomy): Bacteria > Pseudomonadota > Alphaproteobacteria > Rhodobacterales > Rhodobacteraceae > Stagnihabitans. Next base: position 7,943 of record CAMDHB010000036.1, on the reverse strand, counting down.
CCAGTTTGACGGCGGCGCGCCTGGGCCTGGGTGACAAACACCTGCCCGAGGGCCGCTTGCCTGCCGATCCGCGCTGGCCGCAAATGACGATCTGGGCATTGCAATCTCCTTCAGGGGCGAATGCACATTTTACGGCCCGGTCCTGGCAGGCTTTGGGCGATTGGCGACGGGGGGTGCGATGAATCAGATCTGGTTTGTTCGTATGGCGAAATGGGTGCGGCATCCGCCGTCCAAGCGGATGATGGCGATCTGGGGCGTTGTCATCGGGCTGAGTTTGCTGATTGCGGGGGCAGAATGGCTGTGGGGTTGGCCAGACTGGCTGACGGTCAATGGCAATCCCAAACTGCCCCGGCCCTGACATCCGGCAAAGTGATGGGCCACAGAGCAATGAAGACTGTCCATCGCGCCACAAACGGGTAAGATCATCCCAATGGTTACTGGTATTGGGGGCATCATGCGGCGGTTGTTGGCTGGATTGGCAGTGTTGGGCGTTCTGGGCCTGGGCGTGTTCTGGATTGTCACCATGCCAAAGACACGGGACATGGCCCCTTTTGCCGGGATGACCGGCGATGCGGCGAAGGGTGAACAGGTGTTCTGGGCCTCCGGCTGTGCCTCTTGCCATGCTGCACCGGGTGCCAAGGATGACGCCATGCTTGTGCTGGCGGGGGGTGAAAGGTTTGCCTCGCCCTTTGGCACATTCCTTGCACCCAATGTTTCGACCGATCCCACCCACGGCATCGGCGGCTGGACGCTGGAACAGTTTGTCCATGCCGTGCAGGATGGTGTGTCGCCTGCGGGCGCGCATTACTTCCCGGCGATGCCCTATACCGCTTATTCCAAGATGGAACCGCAGGATGTGGTGGATCTGAAGGCGTTCATGGACGGTCTGCCCGCCTCGGCTACTCCCAACCTGCCGCATGAGGTGGGCTTTCCCTTCAACATTCGCCGCTCTTTGGGCGGATGGAAATTCCTGTTCGCCGGCGGCGGTTATCAGATCACCGGCGATCTGACGCCGGAAGTGGAGCGTGGCCGCTACATCGCCGAAAGCCTAGCCCATTGCGGCGAATGCCACACCCCGCGCAATCCGCTGGGTGGGCTGACCACCTCCCGCTGGCTGGGCGGATCCACCCTGCCCGGCAGCACCAGCAAGGTGCCAAACATCACCCCCGCAGTGCTGGATTGGTCGCCCGAGGACATATTCGCCTATCTGACCACCGGCTTCACGCCTGAGTTTGACGTGGTCGGTGGCCCGATGGCCCATGTGGTCGAAAACATGGCCCGCCTGCCCGAATCGGATGTCAGGGCGGTGGTCGCCTATCTAAAGTCCGTGCCCGCCGTCCCATGATCCTGATCGGCCAGTATGACAGTCCCTTTGTCCGGCGCGTCGGCATTGCGCTGACGCTGTATGGCCTGCCCTTTCAACACCAGCCTTGGTCGGTTTTTGGCGATGCTGACCGGGTGGCCCAGCTCAACCCGCTGATCCGGGTGCCGGTGCTGGTTCTGGATGACGGCTTTGCCCTGACCGACAGCCATATGATTCTGGACTATCTGGACAGTCTGGTGCCCACCCCCCTGTTCCCCCGCGCCGAACCCCAGCGCCACCGCGTGCTGAAAGTGGCAGCCCTTGGCACCGGATTGGCCGACAAGGCCGTCAGCCTGTTTTACGAACGCCGCCTGCATCAGACGACCTCTGACCTGTGGGAGGAGCGGTGTCGCCGCCAGATTGGCAGCGTTCTGTCCGCGTTGGAGGCTGACCGCGCCACCCGGCCCGGACCCTGGTGGTTCGATGACTTGACCCATGCCGACATCGCCGTCGCCTGCGCCCTGCGCTTTGCGACCGAGGCGCTGCCAGGTGTCCCCGACCCCAACACCACGCCCCATCTGCACGCCGCCTATGCAAGGTTGGAGGAGACGGCCGCCTTTCGGGCCATTTACCAGCCTTTTTTCGTCAAAGCATGACGAAAAACACCCTAAACCATTGATATATAACTTCCGTTAGTGCGAAATTTCTATGGCTCTATACCCTTGGCTGCATTCCTTGGGTGCAGGAAACGCGCGACGAGGTGGTGTCATATCTTTCAGGAGCTAGATCATGAATGTGCTGAAATTGCTTGTCGTGGCCGGTATGTTGTCGTCCATGACCACCTGGGCCCAGGCTCAGGAAGACCCCTTTGCCGATGCCGTGGAAACCCGCCACGGGCTGATGCTGCAAATGGGGGCAGATCTGGCCAAAATGGGGGCAATGGTCAAAGGCGACGTGGCCTTTGACGCGGCGCTGTCGGCCAAGGCTGCAGCCAATCTGGCAGCAATTGCCTCGGTTCTCAGCATGGAACAGTTCCCAGCCGGTTCCGAAAATGGCAAGGCCGCCGACAGCTATGCCAAGGCCGAGCTTTGGGCCAATGAACAGGATTTTCTGGCCAAGATCGCAGATCTGAACGCTGCCGCCGCCGCCTTGCAGCCGCTGGCAGCCGCTGATGTGGACAGCCTCAAAACTGGCATGGGCGGCGTCGGCAAGGCTTGTGCGGCCTGCCACACCGCCTACCGCATGGCGGAATGACCCAAGACCGCTTCCCGGTGGCAGCACCGGGAAGCGGTCAGATCAAGCCAAGCTTGGCCTGACGCGCCGCCCGCAGGCGGGCAAAATCATCGCCCGCATGATAGCTGGACCGCGTGAGCGGGGTGGCCGATACCATCGCAAACCCTTTGGCATAGGCCGCCGCCTCATAGCTTTTGAACTCATCTGGCGTCACGAAGCGGTCAACCCTGTGGTGTTTCGGGGTGGGTTGCAGATACTGACCAATCGTCAGGAAATCCACATCTGCCGCACGCAGATCGTCCATGACCTGCAAGACGGCCTGACGATCCTCGCCCAGACCCACCATGATGCCCGATTTGGTGAACAGCCCCGCGTCCAGTTCCTTGGCCCGCTGCAACAGCCGCAACGACGCAAAGTAACGCGCGCCGGGCCGCACCTCGGGGTACAGGCCCGGCACTGTTTCCAGATTGTGGTTGAACACATCAGGCCGGGCAGCCACGACGGTTTCAAGGGCGCTGTCGGGGCATTTCAGGAAATCGGGCGTCAGAATCTCGATCGTGGTGTCAGGGGCCCGGTGCCGGATCGCGCGAATTGTCATGGCGAAATGCTCGGCCCCGCCATCCTCCAGATCATCGCGGTCAACCGAGGTGACAACCACATGGTTCAGCCCCAACTCGGCCACCGCATGACCCACGCGGCCCGGTTCAAACAGGTCCAACGGCCGGGGCTTGCCGGTGGCAATGTTGCAAAACGTGCAGCCCCGCGTGCAGATATCGCCCATGATCATCATGGTGGCGTGACCCTGGCTCCAGCACTCGCCCACATTGGGGCAGCCGGCCTCTTCGCACACCGTCACCAGTTTCTTGTCGCGCAGGATGTCGCGGGTTTTCTTGTAACCTTCCGAAGTGGGCGCCTTGACGCGGATCCAGTCCGGTTTTTTCGGCTGCGGATTGTCGGGCCGGTGGGCCTTTTCGGGGTGGCGTTCTTCGGGCAGGCTCAAATCGCGCGAGGTCACCGCAAATTCCTTTGCAACATGCGTCGGGCCGATTGCCCCACAGGGGTTTGACATAAAGATTGGCCGCAGATTTGAAAAGCTGTTCCTGAGGCATGGCCGTCAATTGCACGTTGCATGACAGGCGGGCTGGTCAACTTCGGCTGATTGCAATTGCCCATCTGTTCCCCGTGGCGGGATCGCGGTCCACAGGGTAAGAACCTCCCATACCGGCGGCACGATTTGGTGACACAGGTTCAACGAACCGCCCGAAGTGGCGGACAGGAGGGTTGCAAATGGTGAAGAAATTTATTGCCGAAGCATTGGGTACACTGATCCTGGTGCTGTTTGGCTGTGGCGCGGCCGTGCTGATGGGCGACGAGATCGGGATGATGGGCGTATCCTTGGCCTTTGGCCTGGCCATCATCGCGGCGGCTTACAGTTTGGGCGCAATTTCCGGGGCAAACTTGAACCCCGCTGTCAGCCTGGGGGCGCTCTTTGCCGGCAGGATGGGGATGAAGGAATGTCTGCTGTATATTATTGCCCAGATCGCGGGTGCGACGGCCGGAGCATGAGTGCTGCTGCTGATCGCCAGTGGTTCGGCTGACTACAGCCTCGCCGCCGATGGCCTTTGGCAAAATGGGTTTGGGCCGGGGTACCTTGGCGGATATGGTCAGAATACGGCGCTGATCTTTGAAGGGATCATGACCTTTATCCTTGTGACAGTGGTCCTTGGGGCCACGGGGCCCGGGTCGAACCCTGGCTTTGCAGGGCTGGCAACTGGCCTGACGGTGGTGGCGATCCATCTTGTCGGCATCAATGTGACGGGCGTGTCGATCAACCCAGCCCGGTCGATCGGCCCGGCCTACATGGTTGGGGGGCAGGCCATGTCGCAGCGTTGGGTGTTCATCGTGGCCCCTCTGGCCGGCGGCGCCCTGGCCGGGATCGTGTACAGGCTTGGCCTGACCCGGGCGTGACCTGCCCCAAGGATGGGCATAATCGCCCATCCTCCGTGGCCCCAGGTCACCCGATCAGCGGGCCGGACTTGCCATAAGTTTCGTCATAGTGCCGCCGCAGGCGCTGCAATGCGATCCGCAGCACGATCTTGCCCGACCGCGCGGCCCAGCCCATCCGGCGCTCGGCCGCCTCGATCCCTTCCAGAAAGCAGCAAACCCGCAGCGCCACATCGCAAAGACCCGGCCCCAGATCGCGCAGCGCAAGCGCCACACGGTCGCGTGCCGCCCTTGGCCCTTCTGCGCCACCGCTATCCGATTGAAAACCACCCCGGTCCCCCCCGGTCAGAAAGCGGTCCCAGTTCTGCGCAACCCTTGGACCCATCTGCGCCAGTTCAAAATCCTCGCGCAGACGTTCAGCCGCCTCGACCAATTCCGGCCCCAGGAATACGCGGCCATCCTTGTCGCGCCGCCGGCCCAGCACGGCGACCGGGCTTTCCGCAAGGTTGTAGCGCACCCGCCGATTGCCGTCGTCGCTGGCAATGTCGCGTGTGCCCCAGTCTCCGTGCTGCGCTGCAAATGGCGCTGCGGCTTCGGCCATGCCGACACGCCCGGCCTCCTCCTCATCCATCATCCGCTTCAGGGCAGAGCGTCCGGTGGCCGACAACTCATAACTCGTCACCCGGCCCGCCTTGCGGCAAGTTATCCAGTCTTTCAGCGCGAAGGCCTGCGCGATGGCGCGTTCAACCACCCCGGTCCGGGCAATGCGCCCATCCGGGAATTCGCGCATGACCACCGCCTTTTCCAGATCTGGGGCAATGGCCAGAACCGCCCCCGGTTCGGCCAAGCGTCGCAGGATGCGGCGGCCTTCGCGCAGGATGGTGGCTTCATCAATCGAAAGCGTCTGGTGACGGAGAGGTGCCGACATGGGGTTTGCGTCCTTCTGGTCAGTGGCGTTGCTGCTTTTATGTGGTCCCCGGTGCAAGACATCGCGCGACAGGGACTGTAGCGCTTCGTCCAGCAACGGGTCGTCCCGGCGCACCTCATACCGGCGAACCTGGCGCAACACGGTCGAGGCGTGACACCCGTCGCGCCGAGCAAGGGCGCGCAGGGAAACTCCATCTTCGGTGTGATCCAGATACAACCGCACAGCGGCGGGAAGCCAGGCAGGCAGGGAGAATTCGGTACTCAGTTGCGGTCGCATGGGTTCAGTACCTGAAGCAGAAGTTAGGCAAATGTTCGGTTTTTGAACTTTTGCAACCCTGAGTGGCATTGGTTACTCTTTCGTTAATAATTGAGGCAACTTCGATAATTGTTTCTAATTCCTAAACAATGCAGAAACCATCGCACGGCCGAACTTGCACTTATGCAACGCTGGGTTGTTCTGGTGCAGGATGTTCGGGTCACCAGAATGGAGCCTGCCATGACCGACTTCCGCGCCCTGCTTGCCGACCTACGCCGCCCGCAACTGCTGATCCGGGCTGCCCGCTGTGGGCTGAGTGATTACCGCCGCGAACGCGATTTACGCCGCCTTTTGGACGCTCAACCGTCGCCCGACAGGGCAATTCGGCGTCTTTTGACCGAAGAAGACCGGTTGGAGACGATCCGCCAATCTGGTGAAGCCAGCTACTCAGTGACCCGCCATATCGAAGTGCTGATCGCCCTGATGAGTGAGGTTCGCCTGCTGCCACGCAGTGTTACGGCTTGACCTTCAGACAAAAAAAGCCCTGCGCGACGGGTTTCGCGCAGGGCGGATTGTTTCGATATCCAGAACAATCAGATAAAGGCGTCCGGCATCTCGGACTTGCGCCGCGCGACATAGTCGTGCAGCGCCTCGTTGACCCCCTCGTCCAGGGCGGGCTGCTGATAGTCGCCCAGCATCTTGGCCACACGCTCGGTCGCCAAGGCCTGAGTGTCGCGCGCACCCTCTTCGGCCCAGGTCTCGAACGGTTTGAAATCGAACAGGTCAGACCGCCAGAAGGCCGTCTTGAAATTGGCCTGCGTGTGCTCGCAGCCCAGAAAATGCCCGCCCGGCCCCACTTCGCGGATAGCCCCCATCGCCTGACCATTCACATCCATGTGAATGCCCTGCGCCAAATGGTGCAACGTGCCTAGCTGATCCGCGTCCATAACGAATTTTTCATAAGAGGACACAAGCCCCCCCTCCAGCCAACCGCAGGCATGCAGCATGAAGTTCACGCCCGCCAGCAGCGCCATGTTCAGGCTGTTGGCCGATTCGTAGGCTGCCTGCGCATCGGGCAGCTTGGACCCGCAGAAGGCCCCGCCAGACCGGTAAGGCAGGCCCAGTCGGCGCACCAACTGCCCCGCGCCATATGTAATATGAGCCGCTTCTGGCGTGCCAAACGTCGGCGCACCCGAGTTCATGTCGATCGAGGTCACAAAGGCCCCCGCAATCACCGGCGCACCGGGGCGGATCAGCTGGTTATAGGCGACACCGGCCAGAACCTCGGCCAGAACCTGCGTCAAGGTCCCTGCCACGGTGACCGGCGCCATTGCCCCGCCCACAATGAAGGGCGACACGATGCAGGCCTGATTGGCGGCGGCATAAACCTCCATCGCGCCCATCATGATGCCGTCAAACGTCAGGGGCGAGTTGATGTTGATCAGCTGCGTCATGACCGTATTCTGGTCAACAAAATCCGACCCGAACAGGATTTTCGCCATCTCCACCGAATCAACCGCCCGCTCGGGTGCTGTGACCGACCCCATGAAGGGCTTGTCCGACAGCGTCATATGGGCCAGCACCATGTCCAGATGGCGCTTGTTCACCGGAATATCGGTCGGCTCACAGACCGTACCGCCCGAATGGTGCAGCCATTTGGACATATAGCCCAGCTTCACGAAATTGCGGAAATCCTCCAGCGTGGCATAGCGCCGCCCACCGGCCGCATCGCGCACGAAGGGGGGCCCATAAACCGGGGCCAGCACCAGATTGCGCCCGCCAATCTCGACATTCCGCTCGGGGTTGCGGGCGCGCTGGGTGAATGTCTTGGGGGCGGTCGAGCAGAGCTTGCGCGCCAGACCGCGGGGAATATGCACCCGCTCGCCCCGCACATCCGCACCCGCATCGCGCCAGCGTTGCAGCGCGCCCGGATTTTCAACGAAATTGACGCCAATCTCTTCCAGAACGGTTTCGGCGTTCCATTCGATGATCTGCAACGCTTCTTCGTTCAGAATCTCGAAGTTCGGGATGTTGCGCTGGATGAATTTCGCCGTCTCGAACGAAACCGCCGTCCGTTCGGCCCGACGGGTTGCCCCGCCACCACCCCGTGCCCTGCGGGCGCCCGTATCGCTCATGCTCAATATCCCTTCAAGTTTGACCCGTTATGCCGCCTGCAGGCTGTGTTCGGCTCCCTGAATCCGCCGCTTGCGCTCCAAAACCGACATCGTTCTGGCTTGGAAACGACGCGAGGGCCGCTAGAATTGCCGGATGGACATTGGC
>CAMDHB010000035.1 GCA_945897655.1 Pseudorhodobacter antarcticus | reverse complement strand
TGAGCATGGGCCACCATGCGCCTGATGATCTCCTTCGCAGCCCTGTTCCTGTCTGTCGTCCTGTTGCAACTCGGGGCCGGTGGCGTTGCCCCCCTCGATGCCATCTCAGGTGCCGCCCTCGGCTTTTCCAAGGGCGAGATCGGCCTGATGGGGTCGGCGCATTTCTTCGGCTTCTTCATCGGCTGCTGGTGGGCGCCGCGCCTGATGGGCGAGGTGGGCCATTCCCGCGCCTTCGCCGCCTTTGTCGCGGCGGGCACCATCAGCATTCTGGCCCATATGCTGATCATCACCCCCTTGGCGTGGAGCGTGATGCGGATGGCGTCGGGCCTGTGCGTGGCCGGGTGTTACACGATCATCGAAGCCTGGATGCAGTCCAAGGTCACGAATGAGACGCGGGGCCGGGCGATGGGGGTCTACCGGGCGGTGGACATCACAGGCTCGCTGGGGGCGCAACTGATCATCGGGGTGCTGACGCCAGGATCATACGTCTCCTACAACCTTCTCGCCCTGCTGCTCTGCGCCGCCCTGTTCCCGCTGACCCTGACCAAAGCCGAGCCGCCCGAGACGCCCGAAGCGCCCCGGTTGCGGCCTGCCCTCGCCTGGGCGCGCTCTCCCCTCGCCTCGGTCGGGGTGGTGGTGTCGGGGGTGACGGGGGCGGCGTTCCGGATGGTGGGGCCGATGTATGGGCAAGAGGTGGGGTTCGCGTCGAACCAGATCGCGCTCTATCTGGCGGCCTATGTGGTGGGCGGGGCCCTGGCGCAGTATCCGGTGGGGTGGGCTGCTGACAAGTACGACCGCCGCGCGGTGCTGATCTGGCTGTCGGTTTTGTCGACGGCGACCTGTGGGGCGGCGATCCTGCTGGCAGGTCAGGGGCCAGTGGCAAACTATCTGACCATCGCCGCCTTCGGCTTCACCACCATGCCGATCTATTCGGTTTCCACCGCCCATGCCCATGACTATGCCACCCCGATGGAGCGGGTAGAACTGTCGGCCGCCATGATGTTTCTCTACGCGGTCGGGGCCATCGCCAGCCCCTATGCGGCATCGGTCCTGATCGAGGGGTTCGGGTCGGCGGCGATGTTCGTGATGATCGCCCTGGCCCATGTCTTGCTGGTGATCTTTGGGCTGGTCCGGATGCGGGCGCGGCCTGCGCCGCAGACCCGCACCCCCTATACGGACGAGCCGCGCACCTCGTTTCAGATCGGACGGTTGTTGGGGTGGCTGCGGGACAGGCCCTGATATTCCATACGAGATAAATACTGAAAATTAAACTATTTCAATGCCTTGATGTCCCGCTTTTCCCAGGCCTCAAAAATTTCCTTGCCACCATAACACACAGCAGCCCCGCCGCATGTCATGGAGTGCAGGATGCATAAGCATCACCCAAGGAACATCTCATGCATATTCGTTTTGACAGCAAGACCGCCCTTGTCACCGGCGCAGGCTCTGGCATCGGGGCTGCCGTTGCACAGGGTCTGGCCGCGGCGGGGGGCCGGGTCATCGTTCAGGACATCAACTTTGATGCCGCGCTGAAGGTGGCCGATGCCATCACCGCGCAGGGCGGCCTGGCCCATGCCACATCAGGCGACGTGGCAGACCCGGTTGCGGTTGCAGCCATGGTGGCCTTTGCGGTCAAGGAGGGCGGTGCCTTGCATCTGATGGTCAACAACGCCGGCATTGGCGGTCCTGCGGCCCCCGTCGGCGAATACCCGGTCGAGGGCTGGCGGCAGGTGATGGGCATCAATCTGGACGGCGTCTTTTACGGCATGCGCTATGCCATCCCGGAAATGCTGAAAACCGGGGGCGGGGCCATTGTCAACATGGCCTCGATCTTGGGGTCGGTCGGGTTTTCGGGGGCGGCGGCCTATACGGCGGCCAAATATGCGTTGCTGGGCCTGACCCGCGTGGCGGCCCTTGAATACAGCGCCAAGGGCATCCGCACCAATGCGGTCGGCCCCGCCTTCATCGACACGCCCCTGCTGGCCGCCCTGCCCGCCGAAGGGCGCACGGCCCTGATCGGCGCACATCCCATTGGCCGTCTGGGCAGGCCCGAGGAGGTGGCCAATCTGGTCCTGTTCCTGCTGTCTGATCAGGCCAGCTTCATCTCGGGGTCTTATCATCTGGTCGATGGCGGCTATACCGCGCAATAAACCAAGGCTCTGGTCACCAGTCCCGGCCCGCGCTAAACAGCGCGCGACCGGGACGAAAAGGCGCGCACATGGCACGGATTCTGATTACCTCCGCCATTCCCTATATCAATGGGATCAAGCATTTGGGCAATCTGGTGGGCAGCCAACTGCCCGCCGACCTGTTTGCCCGCTATATGCGGGCGCGGGGGCACGAGGTGCTGTTCATCTGTGCCACCGATGAACACGGCACCCCCGCCGAACTGGCCGCCGCCAAGGCGGGCAAACCGGTCGACGCCTATTGCGCCGAGATGCATGAGGTTCAGGCCGAGATTGCACGCGGCTTTCGGCTGTCGTTTGACCATTTTGGCCGTTCATCTTCCCAGCGGAACCACCGCCTGACCCAGCATTTCGCCAAGGCGCTGGACGATAACGGGCTGATCCGGGAAGTGTCGGAAAAGCAGGTCTATTCCATCGACGATGGCCGCTTTCTGCCTGACCGCTATATCGAGGGCACCTGCCCGAATTGCGGCTATACCTCTGCCCGGGGCGACCAGTGCGACAACTGCACCAAGCAGTTGGACCCGACCGACCTGATCAACCCCCGCTCGACCATTTCCGGCAGCACCAATCTGGAGGTGCGGGAAACCAAGCATCTGTACCTGATGCAGCGGTCTCTGCGCGACAAGCTGGAGGCGTGGATTGACAGCAAGACCGACTGGCCGATCCTGACCACGTCCATCGCCAAGAAATGGCTGAACGACGGCGACGGTCTGCAAGACCGGGGGATCACCCGCGATCTGCATTGGGGCATTCCGGTGCAAAAGGGCGATCAGCCCTGGCCGGGGATGGAGGGCAAGGTCTTCTACGTCTGGTTCGACGCCCCCATCGAATATATCGCGGGCACCGCCGAATGGGCCGACGCGAAGGGCCTGGACGATTCTGCGTGGGAGCGTTGGTGGCGCACTGACAAGGGGGCGTCTGACGTTACCTATTACCAGTTCATGGGCAAGGACAACGTGCCCTTCCATACCCTGTCTTTCCCCGCGACCATTCTGGGGTCGGGCGAGCCGTGGAAGCTGGTCGATTACCTCAAGTCTTTCAATTACCTGAACTATGACGGCGGCCAGTTCAGCACCTCACGCGGACGCGGCGTGTTCATGGATCAGGCCTTGTCGATCCTGCCCAGCGATTACTGGCGCTGGTGGCTGCTCAGCCATGCGCCCGAATCCTCGGATGCCGAGTTCACGTGGGAAAACTTCCAAGCCTCGGTCAACAAGGACTTGGCGGATGTGTTGGGCAATCTGGTCAGCCGGGTGACCAAGTTCGCGGTGTCGAAGTTCGGTGCCACGGTGCCTTCGGGCGGGACCTTTGGCCCGCAAGAGGCGGCGGTGATTGCCGATCTGGGCAGCCGGATCACCACCTACAGCGCCTTGATGGAGGAGATGGAGGTTCGCAAGGCCGCCGCCGAACTGCGCGGAATCTGGGTGGTGGGCAACGAATATCTGCAATCGGCAGCGCCTTGGACCGTGGTCAAGACCGACCCTGACCGCGCGCAGGCGATGGTGCGGCTGGCGCTGAACCTGATCCGGGTTTACGCCATCCTGTCGCGACCCTTCATCCCCGATGCCGCCGCCGCGATGATGTCGGCGATGGGCTCGGACGACTGGACCTGGCCCGAGGATATCAGCGCCGCCCTGCGCACGCTGCCGGTGGGCCAAGCGTTCACGGTGCCCGAAAACCTGTTCCGCAAGATCACCGATGAGGAGCGGGCCGATTGGCAGACCCGGTTTTCGGGCATCCGCGTGTGATCAGACGTCGCAGGGTTGGGGGAATGGGCGTCCAAAGACGGCACCGCCCAGATCTTGACACTACTGAAAGTTTATATACTTCAGTCACTTGTGACTTCGAAATTCACCATGCGTTCATCTATGCCCTGCAACCACGCTGACGGTTGCAGGACCGCTTGCCCAAGGTTAAGGGTGTCTCCAAGCCCGGAGAACGCCCATGCCCCATTTCCTGTCCCACACCGACCCCGATTTCGAAGCGCGGTTTGCGGCTCTGCTGGGGATGAAGCGGGAGGAGGCCGAGGATGTTGATCTGGCCGTAGCCGAGATCATCGCCGAGGTGCGGGCGCGGGGGGATGCAGCGCTCATCGAACTGACCGCGCATTATGACCGGCACGATTTGGCCCTCGCCTTTACGGCCGAGGAGATTGACGCCGCATGCGCCAAGGTCACCCCCGAGGACCGGGCGGCGCTGGAACTGGCGGCGGGGCGCATCCGGGCCTATCACGACCGGCAAAAACCGCAGGATCAGGAATGGGTTGATGAGAGCGGGGCCACCTTGGGCTGGCGCTGGACGCCGGTTTCGGCGGCTGGGCTGTATGTGCCGGGGGGCCTGGCCTCTTATCCCTCCTCGGTCCTGATGAATGCCATCCCGGCGCGGGTGGCGGAGGTGGAACGGTTGGTGATTGCCTGCCCTACCCCAGACGGCGTGGCCAACCCCTTGGTTTTGCTGGCCGCACGGCTGGCCGGGGTGGACGAAATCCTGCGCATAGGCGGGGCTCAGGCAATTGCGGCCCTTGCCTATGGCACCGAAACCATCGCCCCGGTCGACAAGATCACCGGCCCCGGCAACGCCTATGTCGCCGCCGCCAAGCGCCGGGTCTTTGGCCGGGTGGGCATTGACATGATCGCAGGCCCCTCGGAAATTCTGGTCATCGCTGACCGCGACAACAACCCCGACTGGATCGCGCTGGACCTGCTGTCCCAAGCCGAACATGACGCCAGCGCCCAAGCCATTCTGATCACCGACGACGCCGCCTTTGGCGTGGCGGTGGCCGAGGCGGTGGACAAGCGGCTGGAAACGCTGGAGCGGCGGGCGATTGCCGGGGAATCTTGGGCGCAGAATGGCGCGGTGATCGTCGTCGCCTCGCTGGATCAGGCGGCAGATCTGTCCAACCGCATCGCCCCCGAACATCTGGAACTGTGCGTGGCCGACCCTGAGGCGCTCGCGGCCCGGATCAAACATGCCGGGGCCATTTTCATGGGCGCATGGACTCCGGAAGCGATTGGCGACTATGTAGGCGGGCCGAACCATGTGCTGCCCACCGCCCGGTCAGCTCGGTTTTCCAGCGGATTGAGTGTGATGGATTTTGTGAAACGCACCACAACGGCCCGGATGACGCCCGAAGCCTTGGCCGCCATCGGCCCTGCCGCCGAACGTCTGGCGCAGTCCGAAGGGTTGCAGGCGCATGGCCTGTCGGTACGGGCGCGGCTGGATGCGCTGAACGGGGGTCAAGATGCCTAACCGTCTGATCTCGATCGACATTGATGACCGGGGCTTGGTGAAACCCACGCCCGAGATGGATCAGGAACGCAAGGTTGCGATCTTTGATCTGCTGGAGGAGAACTTTTTCGCCATCCCCCGGGCCGCTGAATTCCCCGGCCCTTACAGGCTGCTTTTGGCCCTGCGCGAGGGGCGTCTGGTCTTTGCTGTATCGTCGCAAGAGGGGCAAAAGGTGGCCGAGTTTCACCTGTCCCTTGGCCCCTTCCGGCAGGTCGTCAAGGATTACTTCCAGATCTGCGAAAGCTACTTTGAGGCGGTCCGCAACCTGCCCCCCGCCCGGATCGAGGCGATTGACATGGCCCGGCGCGGCATCCACAACGAAGGCGCACGCGTCTTGCAGGAACGGTTGGAGGGCAAGGCCGTCGTCGATGCGGCCACAGCGCGGCGTCTGTTCACGCTGATCTGCGTTGTGCAGTGGGGATAGGGCATGACCGATTTCCCCTCGGCCATCCTGTTTTGTTGTGACCACAACGCTGTCCGCTCACCCATGGCGGAAGCGTTGATGAAGAAATTCTATGGCCAGCGGGCCTATGTGCAATCGGCCGGTGTCAACAATGACATGGAGATTGACGGGTTTTCAATTGCCGTCTGCCGCGAGATCGGGATCGAGTTGGAACGCCACCGGTCGCGCAGCTTTGCCGAAATGCAGCGTCTGGGCGATGACCTGTCGCAGTTTGATCTGATCATTGCGCTGTCGCCCGCCAGCCAGCGCATGGCGCTGGATCTGACGCGGTTTTACCATCTGTCGGTCGAATACTGGCCCATCCTTGACCCCACCGCAATTGGCGAGGGGCGCGAGGCCAAACTGTCCGCCTATCGTCAGGCCCGTGACCAGATCAGCGAGCGCATGCTGGCCCGGTTCGGCCCGCCGGGAGTGCGCTAGCAGGCTGCCGAAAACGTCTTTTGTCGCCGGGACGAACGACCACGAATGACAAACCGGCCTTTGGCGCGGGCGGAGAAGGAAACGCACCGCGTTTCCCCGGCGGATGCGACCAGGGTTCGGTGGACTGGTTCAGCCCATCCAACAGAGGACAGCGCGTGACCTCGGCTAGGGCTTCGGTTAACTTGGGCGGGTTGGGGATGCTCATGCTATGTTGGGTGATGCATGGCGCCAAGCCGGACCTGCAAAAAGGACAACCCGGCCCTTGGCTCGGGCGGAGAAGGAAACGCACCGCGTTTCCCCGCCCGATGTGACCAAGGTTCAGGTGGACTGGTTCAGCATGTACATAAGAGGACAGCGCCCGACCTGGAGGGCGAGAAGCGCCCTCCAAGGGGAGGGAGGGCGCTGGCCGGGGCTTTGAGCCCCGTCCGCAGGGCTGCTATCAACGCGCATGGCCTCGGCTAGGGCCTCGGCCAACTTGGGCGGATGGGGGGCTCAAGCTCTCCACGCTAAGGGATCTTCAAGATGACCCAGACACACTCTGCAGCCCGGTTTCCTTCGCCTTGAGCCAGTCACCGATGATCTGGCGGTGGCGGTCCCGATCATAGCTGCCGAAATGGCCGCCGTGGACGACCCTGACCGGCAGGTCATACAGCCGCACCATGGACCGGTGATAATCGGCGGCGTTGGAGTGGTAGGTTTCCTCGATCAGCGGGCCGTCATAGACGATGTCGCCGGAAAAGAGGATGCCCGTCGCCGCCTCCCACAGGGCGATGCCGCCGGGGGAATGGCCGGGGGTGTGGATCACCTGAAAATGGCGGTCGCCAAGGTCGACGATGTCGCCGTCCAACAGCAGGCGGGTGGCGGGGGCGGATTTCACGGCATAGGTGCTGGAAAGATAGGGCTGCGGCGGCAGGGTGGTGAAGATGTCATCGGTCACATAGGGCTCGGCCAGTGTGTTGGTGCGGGTGGGGTTCGCCAGCAAATCAGCCTCCGCCGCGTGACAAAGGCGGCAGGGGAATTCGTGGTGACAACCGATATGGTCGAAATGCGTATGGCTCGCCACGGCCTGCAGCGGGCGTTCGGTGACGATGGGCACCCACTGCCGCAGGGGGACCACGCCCATCCCGCTGTCGACCAGCATATCCCCGCCGCGGCCCCTGATGTGCCAGACATTGCAGCGGTAAAACTCGGTGATATGCGGCTCGTCGATCCAGGTCACGCCTTCGGACAGGGGACGGATGCGCCACCAGTCGGCGGGGTTGGCGTGGGTCATGGTGCGCTCAGCATATGATGGTCGGTGGCGAACAGGGTCAGGGTTTGGCCCGGGGCGATGGCGGTGGATTGCGGCAGATGCACGGTCAGGCGCAGATCGGCGGCCAGCGGGGTCACATGGGCGCGGATGTGGGTGCCGAAAAAGGCGGCATCAGTGACGGTGCAGGGGCCAAGGGGCAGCGGGCCGGTCAGGCCGATGCATTCGGGGCGGATCAGCAGGGTGCCGGTGCCGGGCAGCAGGGGGCCAAGGGCGGTCTGGCCGTTCTGCACGGCGATCTGGTTGACCTCGCCCATGAAGGCGGCGGAGAACAGGGTTTTGGGGCGCAGATACACCTCTCGCGGGGTGCCAAGGTCGGCGATCTGACCTGCATTCATCACCACGATGCGGTCGGCCACCGCCATCGCCTCCTCCTGATCATGGGTGACGTGGACGAAGGTGGTGCCGACCTGGGTCTGGATCGCCTTCAACTCATCCTGCATCGCCCGCCGCAGCTTCAGGTCCAACGCGCCAAGGGGTTCATCCAGCAGCAGCACATCCGGCTCCACCGCCAAAGCACGCGCCAGGGCGACGCGCTGCCGCTGACCGCCGGACAGTTCATGCGGGCGGCGGTCGGCACGGCCGGGCAGACCGACCAGCGCCAGCATCTGCTCGGCCCGCGCCCGGCGTTCGGGGCGCGAGACACCGCGCATGCGCAGGCCAAAGCCCACATTGTCGGCCAGGGTCATATGCGGGAACAGGGCATAGTCCTGAAACACCGTGGTGGTGGGCCGCTGCGCTGGGCCGACGCCGACCATGTCGCGGCCCCCGATCAGGATTTGTCCCGCAGCAGGCTCGGCAAAGCCGCCGATCAGGTTCAGAAGGGTCGTCTTGCCGCAGCCTGAGGGGCCAAGCAGCACGACAAACTCACCCGCAGCAATATCAAGGCTGACGTTGTTCAGGGCCAGCGCGGTGCCATAGCGTTGGGTCACGGACCGAATGGAAACATTGGCGGTCATCGTGGCCTCAGAAACAACAAAATCTCCATCAGCAGGACGGCGGTGATGGACACAAGGAACACCAGCGACCCCACGGCATTGGTGGCGGGCGACAGGCCGGACCGCAGCATGGACCAGATTTCCACAGGCAAGGTCACGTCGAACCGGGTCAAAAGGAAGGTGATGATGAATTCATCCCAGGAAAACGTCACCGACAAAAAGAATGCGGCGCCGAGGGCCGGGGCCAGCATCGGGGCCGATATCAGCCACAGCACCCGCGCCTCGGACGCGCCAAGGTCGCGGGCGGCGCGTTCGGCGTTCTTTTGCTGGTCGCCCATCGCGGCGTAGCAGATGGCAAAGCACAGGGGCAGGTTGATCACCACATGGCCGATCCCGGCGGTCCACAGCGACAACGACACCCCGGCTTGGTTGAACGTGGTCAGCAACCCCAGCGCGATGATCAGGTAACTGACCGTCATGGGTGCAATCAGCACCCCCCGCATCAGCACCGACCCCGGCAGCCTGACCCGCGCCAGCGCATGGGCGGCCAGAAACCCCATCACCAGCGCCAGCGCCGAGGAGACGAAGGCCACCAGCGCCGAATGCCACAGCGCGGTCATCAGGGCGCTGTCGCCCAGCACCTTGTCATACCATTGCAGCGAAAACCCCTTGAACGGCGGCACGGGCAGGCGGCCATCCTGAAAGGAAAACGCCACCAGAACCGCGATGGGCAGGAACACGAAGGCATAGGCCAGCGCCAGATAAAGCCATGACAGCACCCTCATATCCGGTCCAACCTCAACCACCGGCTGCACCCGGCATAGGCCAGCGTCACCACCGCCATCAGCACCACCGACAGGGCCGAGGCCATTGGGAAATTCCCGCTGCGCCCCATTTGCAGCATGATCAGTTGCGGCAGGGTCAGTTCGTTGTTTCCGCCCAGAATTTGTGGGGTGATATAGTCGCCGATGCACAGAACGAAGGTCAAAAACGCCCCGGTCACCACCCCGGGCAGGGTCAGGGGCAGGATCACATGGCGAAACGTCGCCCAGCGTCCTGCCCCCAGATCCTGCGCCGCCCGGGCATAGTTGGGCGACAGTTGGATCAGGTTGGCATAGATCGTCAGCGTCAGCAGCATGACAAAGAAATGGACAAAGCCAATCACCGTGGCGCTGCGGGTGGAGGCGAGTGCCAGCGGTTCGGCAATCACCCCCAGACCCATCAGCGCCTGATTGATCACCCCGTTCTTGCCCAAAACCAGCAGCCACGAATAGGAGCGCACCACATAAGACGTCCAGAATGGCAGCACTGCCAGCAGCAGCGCCAGCCGCTGAAACCGTGGCGGCACCCGCCAGGCGATGATGGCGGCCAGGGGCCAGGCCAGAACGACCGAAATCACCGTGACCGTCAGGGTGATTTCAACCGAGTTGATCAGCGCGTTCAGCTGGCTCCAATCCGTGAAGGCGCGGATATAGTTGCCGGGGTCCAAGCCTTGGACGACCTGCCGCCCCTCCATATGGGCAAAGGACAGGACGACCATTGCCAGAAATGGCAGCACGAAAAACGCCAGCGTCCAAAGCAAAGCCGGGGCCGCAAGGCCCCAACCCAACCTGCGCTCGGCCCTTTGCAGGGTCATTTGTTCAGCATGGCCGTCCACAGGTCCTGCATGGCCGTGTCAGTGGCGGCATCCGGGATGGGGTACAGTTGCGCGCGGGCCAGGAATTCGGGCTGCTGATCCCAGCGCAGCACGGCCTTGGCTTCGGGCGACAGGATGTCACCGGCCTTGGTGTTGGCGGGCATGCCCCAATAGCAGGACGATTGCGCCAGCGCCGCCTGCCCCTCGGGCGAGACGATGTATTGCACGAAGGCCAGCGCCAGATCAGGCTTGGCCGTGCCCGCAACCACGCCGATCGACTGCGCCCAGCGCAAACCACCCTGCTTCGGGATGGTCCAATCGAGGTTCGGGTTCTCCGCCGCCAGAACCGCCGTCAGCCACTCGCCGCCGCCCACGATGATATCGACCTCACCCGTGGCCAAAGCGGTTTGCGATGACACCACATCTGCCACCAGCGTTGAGGCCTTGCGCAGCGCCATCAGCGGGTCCTGCAACTGGCCCAGATTTTCTGCGGTGATGTCGGCGGTGTTGATGCCCTGCCCCAGTGCCACCAGCCCCAGCAGCGGCAGGTAATAGTCATAAATCCCGGTCTTGCCGTCATATTTGCCCGAGGTGAGGGCGGCCATGTCTTCCATATCCGCCGGATCAACCTTGGTCTTGTCATAGGATATGGTGTTGTAGCCAAACTTTTCGGTCACGGCATAGGTCTTGCCATCCACCACATTGTTGGCGGCCATCACCAGTTCGGGAAAGAAATCAGCGGTGGGCAGTTGGTCGGCGGGAATTTCAGCCAGCTTGCCCGCAGCCACGGCGCGGGGCACATCGACCGCGTCAATCACCAGCACGTCCCAATCGCCCGGTTGCGACTGGTCCAGAATGGCCAAGCCTGCGGCGGTGCCTTCATATTCCTTCAGGTTCACCTTGACGCCGTACTTCGCCTCGAACGGGGCAATCAGGGCGGGGTCGGTGTGGTCGCACCAGACCAGGGCGTTCAACTCGTCTTGCGCAAAGGCCGGGGTGGCAAGGGCCAGCAGGCCAAGGGCGGTAAGGGCGCGGTGTGTCATGAAACCTCTCCTGAAGGGTGCCCTTGTCCGGGCTGTTCGGAAAATTATTGAGTTCGCTCAGATTTAAAGTCAATGTCAAAAGAGGGTGTCAAAGGGCAGAGGCAAGATGACCGGACTTCGCGCACGGCAAATGGCGCTTCGCCATGAACGCATTCTGGATGCGGCGCTGCGGCTGGTCCGCGAGGCGGGCTATGATGCCGTGCGGACCGAGGATATCGCAGCGGCGGCCGAGGTTTCCGTGGGCACGCTGTATAACTACTTTGAAAACAAGGGCGATTTGCTGTTGGCCCTTGTCACGGTCGAGGTGGAGGAGGTGTTGGAGCAGGGCGAAGCCGTGGTCGCAGCCCCACCGCCTGACATCATGGCGGCGTTGGACCTGCTGATCGGTGGGTACTATGACCATTCCACCGTCTACCTGACCAAGGAATTGTGGCGCACCGCGATGGCGCTGACAATTCAGGCAGCATCGACGCCTTTTTCAGCACGTTACACAGCGCTGGATCACAGTCTGATGGCGCAGGTCTGCGCCTTGGTCGCGGCCCTGCAACAGCGTGGGCATGCGCGGGCGGATGTGGATGCGGGGGCGCTGGGTCAGGTGATTTTCAACAACCTGAACCAGATGTTCATCGAATTCGTCAAGGACGAGGCGATGACGATTGACGCGCTGAAGGCCGGGGTTGCGCGGCAGAATGCGGCCATCGCGCGGTTGCTGTCCCGGGCCTAGGGTCACAGGCATAGGCATCCACCCCCGGCTCAGGCCCGCAGGTGTTGCCGGGCCAGCATGGCCGCCTCGACCCGGTTCCTGACATGCAGCTTTTGCAGGATCGACGTCATGTAATGCTTGACCGTCTTTTCCTGCAGATCCAGCGCTTCGCCCACCTCGCGGTTGCTTTTGCCGGTGGCGACCAGTTTCAGGATATCTTCCTCGCGCTTGGACAGATCGTCCAACGGGTTGGGTTCGGCTGCAACGGCCTTGCGCCGCCGCATCGCCACCAGCAACCGCTGGGCCAACCCGGCCGAGACATAGGACCGCCCTGCCGCAACCTCGCGCACGATGGCGATCAACTCGTCCGCCCCCACCCCTTTGAGCACATAGCCCATGGCGCCAAGGCCAATGGCCTGCATCACGTCATCATCCGCTTCGGATGCGGTCAGCATGGCCACCGGCGGCGGCGCGGCCATCTGCAAGATGCGGGTCAGCGCGCCCAGGCCCCCGCCCTTTGGCATCGAAACATCCAGCAGCACCAGATCGGGCTGCAAGGCCAGCGCCAAGGCCACCGCCTGATCGCCGTCAGCCGCCTGCCCCACCACCGCAATATCCCCGGCGTCGGCCAGACTGCGTGCCAGACCGTCGCGAAATATCGGATGATCATCCGCCAGAACAACCCTTATCATACCTGCCCTCCAAATGCGACAAGCGGGCCTCGGCCCGCCTGTCTGGTGCTGTCAGACGCCTGTCACACCGGGGCGCAGGCCAAGGGGTGTTCGATGATGTCGCGCGGGTCATCACAGCCCGAACCACCCGGAACGCGCGGGCGGCGGCGGTCAAACTCGGGCGACAGGATCGACGCGTCGAACAGGCCGCCTGTCAGCGTCATGGCGGCCACGGGCGCGACCGAGGTCACGGCGATTGCAGCAAGTGCAGCTGCCATAAGGATTTTCTGCATGGTCATCTCCATTGGTTGGTTGGTGTCGATGAGATGACCCTACGCCCCCCGGCCCCGGCGCGACATGGACCCAAGTCTTGCAATAACGCAGTCCCTGCGGGACCTTGGTCTGAAGGGATCAGTCCCGCAGATGCTGCCGCGCCAGCATTGCTGCCTCAACCCGGTTGCGAACCTGCAGCTTTTGCAGGATCGACGTCATGTAATGCTTGACCGTCTTTTCCTGCAAATCCAGCGCCTCGCCCACCTCGCGGTTGCTCTTGCCCTGCGCCACAAGCTTCAAGATGTCCTCCTCGCGCCGTGACAATTCATCCAGCGGGTTCGGCTCTGCCGCCACGGCCACCGGCCGCCGCATCGCCACCAGCAACTGCCCCGCCAACCCCGGCGACACATAGGTTCGCCCGGCATGCAGATCGCGCACCACCTCGACCAACTCGTCCGCGCCAACCCCTTTCAGGATGTAACCCAGCGCCCCCAGCTTTACCGATTGCATCAGATCGCCGTCCTCCTCGGATGCGGTCAGCATGGCGACACGGGGGGCCGGGTCCATCTGCATGATGCGGGTCAGCGCGGCAATCCCGCCGCCCTTGGGCATGGACACATCCAGCAAGACGACATCGGGGCGGGTGCGTGCCACAACCTCGGCCGCCTCCTCGCCATCGGCAGCCATGCCGACCACGGTGATGCCCGCCGCATCGCCCAAGGTGCGGGCCAGACCGTCGCGGTAAATCGGGTGATCGTCGGCCAGCACAACGCGGATCACGTCGGTCATTCCACACCCCCAAGGTCAATCATCATCGCCAGTTCCGTGCCCGCAACCCCATCGCGCCGGGGCCCAAGGGTCAAGCTGCCACCCAGGCTTTCGACCCGGCCCGCCAACCCGGCCAACCCCAGGCCAAACACCTCGGCCGCGTCAGGCCCGGCCTTCGGGCCTGGCCCCCTGTCACGCACCCAAACCTGCAAGACGTGACCCGCCAGCGCGATGACCACCTCTTGCCCCGCGCCGCCCGCATGGCGCCAGGCGTTCGTCAGCCCCTCCTGCACCACGCGCCCCACGCAGATCTTCACCGCCAGCGGCAAGTCCTGCCGCCCCGCAAAATCCACCGTCAGCGCCACATCGCTGCCCGTGCGGCCCGCATGGGCATCCACCAACCCGCGGATCACCTCGGCAATCGGCTTGCGGTCAATATCGGGCAGCGATGCCCCGCGCGATATGCTGCGGATATCGGTGATCGCCTCCTTGATCGCCGCCTCGATCTGGTCAATCTCGGCTTGGGTCTGGTCCTTGGGGGCGGCCTTGCGCAGCGCGTCCAGCCGCAGGGCGGCAAAGCCCATCAGTTGCGCGGGCCCATCATGCAGATCAGCCCCGATCCGGCGCAACGCCTGATCGTTCAGCGCCGAAAAGCGGCCCGCCGCCGATTGCACCTTCAGCCGCAACGACACATTGCGCGCCGCCATGTCGGACAGGTCAACGAACTGCCGCTCGATGGTGCGACTGCCGCGCAGCACGATGACAAACAGCAACCCCCAGATCGCCGCCATCACCAGCGCCACCGCCGTCCACGACGTCAGCCGCGCCCGGATCAGATCGGTCTCAAGCTGGGTGGCATTCTCGTAAAACTCGGCAATCCCGATGATCTCGCCCGTGCCCTTGGCCCGGATGGGGCTGTAAACCTCCAGCAGGGGCACGCCCAGATCGGCCTCGCCCTCGTCCTCCAGGTCACTCAGGCTGTTGAAGTCGGCGCGAACTTCGCCGGCCCAGGCCTTGATCAGGTTTTCCGTCGGCTCAAAGGTCTTGCCCTCAATGCTTTGGTCCGAGGATTGGATGACCTTCGCGCCCTTGATCCAGATCTTGAACGACACCACCCGTCGCCCCAGCGGCGTTTCCACCAGAATCCGGTCCAGTGCCGCGTGGTCAGCCTCGGCCAGATTGTCCTGAAAGGCCAGTTCCTGCGACAGGGGCGAGATGAAGCTTTCCATATACAGCGCCGTGGCATTGGCGGTGTTGCGCACCACCACCTCCTCGATCCGGCCAGTCACGAACAGCCCGACCACAACCGTGGCCAGCAGCATCACCACGCCCCCCGCCAAGGCGAATTGCTGGGCCAGCGTCATGCGGCCCCAAGCGGTGGTATCGCCTTCTGCCCGTGTCATGTTCGTGCCTTCAGGGCGCCGTCAGATAGGTTGCAAGGCCATACAGCGCCGATCCGGCCAGCGTTGCCGGAACCACCGATCTTTGCCAGTAAAAAACCGCCAGCACCGCCGAAATTCCTGCGACCAGCGGCACTTGTCCGCTCAACGGCCCCCGCAGATAGGGCAAAAGCTCGGCCACCAGCAGCGTTGCAATCGCCGCTGGCCCGGTTGCGGCCAGAAAGCGGCCAATCATGGTGTCCGGTTTCACCGCATGCAGCGCCGTCCGCATCGGCAAATAGCGGAACGCCCAAGTCAGCACCCCCACCGCCAGCGCCAGCGTCAAAACCTCAAGCCTCACGCCGCGCCCCCAGGCCCAAAACCCCGGTCAGCGCCCCGGCCAACATGCCCGCCAGCAACCCCGCGGTGCCCGACCAAACAAAGGTCACCGCCACCGTGACCGCCGCCGCCACCATGATCACCGGCACCTGCGCCCGTGTGAGCAACGATAGCAGCAGCGCCAGAAACAACGCCGGCAGCATGAAGCCCAAACCGGCGCTGACCGCAGGCCACCCCTCCAACGCGCCACCACCCGCATAGGCGCCCGCGACCGTACCCGCCAACCATGCGCCATAAGCCCCCACCGCCAGCCCCAGCATCAAAGGTTCCGAAAACCGCCGCCCCCGCGCCATCTCACCCAAGGCCGCCGCAAACACCTCATCCGTCAGGCCAAAGCCCCAGACGCCAGCCCAACGCACCGACCCATCCTGTCCCGCGCGGCCCAGCAGCGCAGGCCCATACAGCAGATGCCGCAGCGCCATGCCCGCCAGCGTGGCCACCGCAACCACCACCGGCACCCCCGCCGCAATCAACGCCACCGCCAGAAACTGCGCCGCCCCCGAATACATGATGGCCGACAGGGCAAACGCCTCCCACTGGCTCATCCCCGACCGCGTGGCCGCCACCCCAAAGGAAAAGGCAATGGGGAAATACCCCAATATCAGCGGGACCGAGGCTGCAAGCCCCACCCAAAACGTCGATTTTTCAGCCCCACTCATCCCCGCACCT
>CAMDHB010000034.1 GCA_945897655.1 Pseudorhodobacter antarcticus | reverse complement strand
CAGGGACCAATGCCCCTCCTCCCGTGGGGTATTTGGACCAAAGTGAAAGGTGCAGCATGAAGACTGTTTCAGAAAACCGGGCGTTTGGCGGGGTGCAGGGGGTTTACACGCACAGTTCCGAGTGCTGCCAATGCGACATGACCTTTGGCCTGTTCCTGCCCGAGGAGGCCGAGCATGGGCCGGTGCCGGTGCTGTGGTATCTGTCGGGGCTGACCTGCACGCATGAGAACGCGATGGTGAAGGCTGGCGCGCAGCGCTGGGCGGCCGAAGCGGGGATTGCGCTGGTGTTTCCCGACACCTCGCCCCGGGGGGAGGG
The DNA here is from genome assembly GCA_945897655.1 of Pseudorhodobacter antarcticus. Classification (GTDB taxonomy): domain Bacteria; phylum Pseudomonadota; class Alphaproteobacteria; order Rhodobacterales; family Rhodobacteraceae; genus Stagnihabitans. The sequence goes on along the minus strand of CAMDHB010000034.1, from coordinate 16,284 downwards.
AGTGCCGGATGATGAGGCCTTTGATCTGGGGCAGGGGGCGGGGTTCTATGTGGACGCGACCGAAAAGCCCTGGGCCGCGCAGTACTGGATGTGGACCTATGTAACGCAGGAATTGCCGCAAGCCTTGTTCAGCGCCTATCCTATTGCGGCGTCAGCCCAGTCGGTCATGGGGCATTCAATGGGTGGGCATGGCGCGCTGACCATGGCGATGAGCCTGCCGGGGCGGTTCCGGTCGGTGTCGGCTTTGGCGCCGATTTGCAACCCGACCAACAGCCTTTGGGGGCGCAAGCAGTTCGCGGCCTATCTGGGGGCCGAGGAGGAGGCTTGGGCCGCCCATGACGCCACCTTATTGATGAAGAAGCGCGGGTTTGATGGGCCGATGCTGATTGATCAGGGCACCAGCGACCGGTTTCTGGAGCTGTTGCAGCCCGAGGCGTTGGCGACCGCGATGGTGGAGCGGCGGCAGCCCGGCAGTTTCCGGATGCAGAAGGGCTATGATCACAGCTATTTCTTCGTGTCGTCCTTCATGGAGGAGCATGTCCATTTCCACGCAAGGGCGCTGTTGGCATGACCCTTTATATCGACGCCGATGCCTGCCCGGTGAAGGCCGAGGCCGAAAGGGTGGCAACGCGCTTGGGGGTCACGATGGTTCTGGTGTCCAACGGGGGCATCCGGCCCTCGGCCAACCCGCTGGTTCAGTCGGTCTTTGTGGCCAACGGGCCGGATGAGGCGGACAAGTGGATTGCCGAGAGGGCGGGGCCCGGGGATGTGGTGGTGACGGGGGATATTCCGCTGGCGGCCCGCTGTCTGGAGGGGGGTGCCCGGGTTATCAAGCATGATGGGGTCGAGTTGACGCGGGCAGGGATCGGGATGGTGCTGGCGACGCGGGATTTGATGGCGGATTTGCGGGCGGCGGATCCTTTTCGGCAGGGGGGTGGCAAGATGTTCGGCAAGGCCGACCGGTCGAGGTTTTTGGACGTTCTGGACCGGGTTTTGCGGGCGAAGTGAGGGGTGTCCACATGTGGACGCTTTGGGAAAGTGTTATTTATCAAATGGTTGTCGTTTTTCGTTCATAAAGTGGAAAGGTTTGTCCGCAGACAAGTTCAGCGGTTCAGATTGTAACTGGTTCTCGCATAAGCGACGATTATGCCGATGATCAGCAAGACCGCGACCAAGGCCAAACGCAGTGCTTTCACCGGCCAAGGGGTGCCATCTGAGAAGTTCAGGAGCGATTCCGTCATCCGCGAAACGGCTTAGGCAAGATAAAGCATTCAGAACCCCGCCAGTTGCCAGGCCGCGAAAGTGCGGAGCCCTGAAGCACCAGCCGACTTAGGCGTCCAACCTGGCGTGCATGTCGAACCAGCCAATTGACTGGGCCCAGACATCCCCTTTGGTCTTGGATCTTGCCAGGTCAATGGCTTCGGACAGGTTGTCTGCTTCCTCAAGCGTCAGCCAACGGCCTGGCAAATCCTCGCCGAATGCACCCGAGGAGTGGCGGTCAAACTTGTGTTCGATGCGTTTGCCATGCGGTGACTTCCAGGGAATCGTTGTAGCCGCATTGTACATCTGATTGGAATACTTGAATTTCTTGTAGCCCATTTTTGCAAAAAGGTTCAAAAACCATTTGCCGCCATTTTCCACGGATATGTACTGTGGCATCACGTCAAGCGACGCAATCTGCTCTAGCGCCACATAGTCAAAGCCTTCGATATCGATTTTGACCATATGGATCTTGTCTTGGATCGGGCGAAGTTGGTCAGCCAGATTTGCCGTTCGAACCTTCACCATGGTGGTGCCCGCCTCACCACGTGACGCAAGAGATTCCTTGATCGAACTCCATTGCGAATTCGACAGATGAATATGGAAGTCTATAGTTTCTTCCGGGCCGTCGTAGATTGCGAAGTTACGAACGTCCACGTCAAGACCAAGCTCGGAAAAACGTGCCTTTCCCTCATCTGCAAGGACTGGGTTAGCCTCGAATGCGACGACCTTGAAGCCACGTTTTGCATAGTATTCGGAGTCACTTCCGACATGCATCCCGACATCGACAATGTACCAGCTCTCTGGCGAAACTGACGGTGACTTTACGGTTTGATCAATCATGAGATATCCTAACAGGGCCCTGCAGACGCACAAATGGGTGGCGGCTTAGTCACGTTAGCCGGGGTGAACTTGCAAAGTCAACGTTGAAAGTCCAGGCATTTCGGCACGCCCGGATGTGGGATCTTGTGCTGGTCTGGTCGAGCCGGCAGGCACCCCGAACCTGTTTTCTGAACAGAAAGTTCATCGGAGTGTCGGGGACAGGCCAGATAATGTCAGTCCAGAGTGGTCAGTTGGCCGCATGAGTGATGCAGCCTCCAGAATAGCGATCATCGGGATTTCCTGTGCGGTGGGGGGCAGCGTGATGCTGTCGCTGAACGATCTGTTCATCAAGCAGTTGTCGGATGATTACGCGCTGCATCAGGTCATTCTGGTGCGGGCTTTTGTCGGGTTGGCCTTCATTCTGGGCTATATGAGGTTTGCCGGGCTGAAGCTGTCCAGCCTGAAGACCAGGTTGCCCAAGCTGCATCTGATCCGGGCAACGATCGTGATGCTGTCGAATGTGGGCTACTTTCTGGGGCTGGCGGCGATGCCTATTGCCGATGCGGCGGCGATTGGCTTTGTGGCGCCCATTCTGGTGACGCTGATCTCGGTCGTGGTCTTGGGCGAAAGGGTCGGTTGGCACCGCTGGGGGGCGGTGATCATGGGGCTGGTGGGTGTCATCATCATGCTGCGGCCCGAGGGCGAGTTTCGCTGGGCGGCGGTGCTGATCCTGTTTTCAGCGCTGTGTTATGCCAGCACGCAGAACATGACGCGGCATATGAAGGAAACGGAAAGCACGGTCACCATCAACTTTTACACGCAGATTGCCTTTATCGTGGTTTCGGTCTGCATGGGGGTCTGGGTGGGCGACGGGCATCTGTCGGGGTCGGGGGATGCGTCGCTGGCGTTCCTGTTCCGGCCGTGGATCTGGCCGCCGATGGGGGATTGGGTGTTCTTTGTCGGCACCGGGGTTTCGGTGGCGGCGGGGGGGATGCTGATGGGTCATGCCTACCGCACCAATCCGCCGGGGTTGATTGCGCCGTTTGAATACACCTCGATGCCCTTGGCGGTGATCTATGGGTTGGTGTTTTTCGGAACTTTCCCGGATGCCCAAGGCTGGATCGGGATTGCGCTGATCGTGGGGGCGGGGCTTTATACCCTTTACCGGGAAACGGTGCGGCGGACACCGAAAGCAGAAGGGCCACAGAGCAATGCGCGTTGAGGCGGTGATTTTTGACATTGGCAATGTGCTGACACGCTGGCAGCCCGAGGCGTTTTATGACCGGGTGATTGGCGAAGACCGCCGGCGCGCGCTGTTTGCGGCGGTGGACCTGCACGTGATGAACGACGACATCGACACGGGCGCGGAGTTTCGCGAGACGATTTACGATTGGGCTGATCGCCATCCCGCATGGTCTGCGGAAGTGCGGATGTGGCATGATCGGTGGATCGAACTGGCCAGCCCTCGGATAGAAGGGTCGATTGCCTTGCTGCGGGCGCTGCGGGCCAAGGGGGTGCCGGTGTTCGCGCTGACCAACTTTGGCGCAAGTTCCTATGCGGCGGCGGTGCCCTTGCTGGATTTCCTGAGCGAGTTTGACCGGGAGTATGTGTCTGGCCGGATGGGGGTGATCAAGCCGGACCCCCGGATTTACCAGATGGTCGAGGCGGATTGCGGGCTGTCGGGGGACCGGTTGCTGTTCGCCGATGACAAGCCCGAGAATATCACAGCGGCGGCGGACCGGGGTTGGCGGACGCATCAGTTCGAGACCTGGCAAGGCTGGGCCATGCGCCTGGTGGCGGAAGGGTTGTTGACGCGCAAGGAGGCGGGGTTGTGATCGAGGTGGTGGGGCCAGAGGCCGAGGCGGTTATGACATGGGCCGGGCTGCTGGCGGCGTTTGAGGCGGGGCACCGGCTGCCCCGGGCCGAGATTGCGGACCTGTTCCTGTACCGCGACCGCGATGTGCTGCTGGACCGGGCGGCCTGGATTTCGGGTCTGGGGTCGCTGGTCAAGGTGGCCACTGTATTTCCGGGCAATGTGGGTCTGCCCACGGTCAACGGGGTTGTGGCGCTGTTCGATGATGCGACGGGGGTGCCAAAGGCCTTTGTCGATTTCCATCTGGTGACCAAGTGGAAGACGGCGGGCGACAGTCTGCTGGCGGCGTCCAAGCTGGCGCGCAAGGGGTCGCGCCGGTTCTTGCTGGTGGGGGCGGGAACCGTGGCGCGGTCGATGGTGCAGGCTTACGGGGCGGTGTTCCCTGGGGCGGAGTTTACCGTCTGGAACCGCAGTTTGGCCGGGGCCGAACGGATGGCGGCGGATGTTCCCGGTCTGGCGGTGGCCACGGATCTGGAGGCGGCGGTCAGGGCGGCGGATGTGATCTGCACGGCGACCATGTCGACCGAGCCATTGATCAAGGGCGCTTGGCTGCAACCGGGCCAGCATCTGGACCTGATCGGGGCCTATAACCCCAGAATGCGCGAGGTGGACGACACGGCCATGCAGCGCGCGCGGCTGTTTGTCGATGCCCGCGCGACCACGCTGCATCATATTGGCGAGTTGATGGAGCCGCTGAAATCCGGCGCAATCACCGAGGCGGATGTGGTGGCTGATTTCTATGATCTGGCAAGCGGCGCCTATGCCCGCCGGTCGGAGGACGAGATCACGATTGCCAAGAATGGCGGTGGGGCGCATCTGGATCTGATGACCTCGGCCTATGTCCTGGACCAGTGGCGCAAGGCTCAGGCCGCGTAAACCGCCGCGACCAGTGCTTGCACGGCGGCGCGCTGTCGTTCGCCGCCCGCATCGTCAAGGCCAGCGGGGCCGAGCAGAACCATCCCCTCGACCGCCGCGATCAGGGCGGCGTTGATCGCGGCGACATCGCGCCCCGCAGGACGGACCATGCCGGAGGCCCGCGCTTCGACATAGGCAGCCATCGCCTGACCCCGCGCTGCCCGGAAGGCTGCGGTGGCGGCAGAGGGGGCAACCACCTCCATCAGGCGCAATTGGCCGTATTGGGCATCGCGGCGCAAATGGTCCAGCAGGGCCAGCAACAACCCTTCGGTCACCCCGGCATAGGTGGCTGCGGGCACCACGGCCTGATCCAGCGCTAGTGCCATCCGCCCGGCAACCCGCTGCCCAAGTGCTGCAAGCACGCCGTCCAGCCCGCCGAAGTAGCGGTAGATCAACTGCTTGTCGGCTCCGGCCCGCCGCGCAAGGGTGTTGACGCCAAGGGCGGCAAACCCGTCTTCGGCCAAAAGGGCGAGCCCCGCCTCCAGAATGCGTTCGGTCGTCTCCTCGCGGTTTCCCATGACATCCTCCAAAAGTCACCAAATGGCGACATTTTCCTTGACGGGCTTGGTAGCAAGCCTTATGTCACCGATCAGTGACATTATCAACCCCTTGGAGCCATCATGAAACCCACCGGCCTGTCCCTTATCGCCCTTGCCGTCTTCTTCAACCTGCCCTTCGCACGGCTGGCGGCGACCTTCGATTATCCCGACATCCTGCGCCAACCGACCGAGGTGATCCTGACCGCCTTCACGGCAGGCGGCCCGGCGCTGATTGCCACATGGTACGCCTTTGCCCTGGCCGCCCTGCTGTTCATCCCCGTTGCCTTGGCCCATGCCTTTGCCAAAAATCGCCTGACAACCGCCCCCGCCCTTGCGATATCGGCGGGCCTGATCGGCAGCCTGTCGGGGCTGTTGCAGGCGATGGGCCTGCTGCGTTGGGTCGTGGTCGTGCCCGCCCTTGCCGCCAGTGGCGATGCGAACGGCTTTGCCCTGATCCACGCCTATGCCGGAATGGCCTTGGGCGAGCATCTGGGGCAAGTGCTGATGGCGGGCCACATTGGCCTGATTGCGGCCATGCAAGGCCGCGAAGCCGCCCGCCTTACCGCCGCAACAGGTGCATTGTCCGCCGCCCTGATCGGCTTTGGCGCGTTCGAAGGCCCGGCCCTCGCCCTTGGCCTGAATGGCGAGGTTTTTGGCCTTTCCGCCATCGCAGGCTTTCTTGTCCTGACCGTCTGGATGATCGCCTCGGGTTTTGCCCTGCTACGCCGCGCCTGAAGCCCTTGTGGCAAGGTCCTGAAATGCCCTGAACAGCCGGCGCATGGCCGGCTGTTTGTAGGGGAAAAGGTCCGGATCATCCATGTCATGCACGATCATCGCTGTGTCCACCTCAAACACCAAAAGCCGGCCATCGGGGGCCTCGGCGCAGTCGATGCCAAGGTAATCCAAGCCGAAAACCCGGTTCAGTGCGGCAAAGGCGCGGGCATGGCGGCGGGCAAAGCCAGTCTCAAAGCCCGCCATCCAGGCCGCCTCGGCCGCGCGGCGCAGGGGGCGGGCGGCCATGTCGGCGTTTAGGTAATGCACCATCCAATGGTCCGACAGCGCCATATGGCTGGCATAGGGCCGCCCGCCGATCAGCACGACCCGCTGTTTGGCATAAAGCCCATCCGCCCCGCGATAGTCGACAAAGGGGGCGGCAAATACTTCATCAACCCGATGTGCGGTTTGCCAAGCCGCCAACTCGGCCCAGTTTCGCACCAGACCAAGGCCCTGCCCGGCGTGCGAGGATACGGGCCGCAGGATCATCGGGCCGGACCCCATCCGCAGTGCCCCCCGCCGCAACCGGCGCGTCAGGGGGGCAAGGATTGAAGGCTCCTCCGTCAAGACCTGCGACACCTGATCCCGCGTCAGCCGCGCAATCACCCCGGCGTTCCGGTTCAACACCGGCCCCGGGTGGGTTGCCAACAGCCGCGCCGTCTGGGCCAGAACTGGCGCGTTCTGGTCCGACTGGCCAATGGCCAGCAGCGCCACGTCATGCGGCGGCAGGTCCAGCCGCTGGGTTTCTGCCGTGACATGATACAGGATCAGCGTGCAATCAGACCCGTTCAGCAGGAAATCCACCGGCGTGTTCGCCATAAAATCCCCTGCCGTCACAAGGGCCAGCACGCGCAACCCCCGGCCATTGCCGTGGGTGATCTGGTAGTTGGGCTGCACCGCCGTGGCCTGTTGCAGCATCCGCCGCCCTTCTTCGGCCAGAGCGCCACCCTTGGCCATCAAGATGGTCGCCAGATCCATCACCGCCCCGAGGTCGGGATTGGCGGTCAAGGCGCGGGCAATCAGGCTGGCGGTCAGGGGGGTCAGATCCTGCCCGGCATAGGCGCGGTGGAGGATATGGGACGGCCCAAGGCAGGCCGAGGGCGGCTGTGGGCAAAGGTCGATAAGGGCGGGCATTCTTGCTCCTGTGCGGTCTGGACACAGGGGTAGGGCAAGGGGGTGAAGAAAGGGTTTCGGTTTGCCGGTGGGGCCTGAAAGGTGCGCAATGAATGCGCACCCTACGGTTGGACAAACCTTTCAAGTGTGTGAATGAGGGAGATCAGCCCATTGATTACAATGGGTTTCCCTGTACTTGCACGCGTGGGATTTTCACGCCCCGGCTTCGGTGATTGCCTCTTCCAGATCGGCGGCTTCCTCACAGGTGCCGCAAAGGGATTTGAGGCGCTCCAGGTTCGCCTTGGCCAGATCGGGCTTGCCGGTTTTCAGGAACAATTCGCCCTGATATTCCAAGGCACCCAGATGATCGGGGTTAATGGCAAGGGCTGCCAGATAGGCGGTTGCACTGTCCTCCATATTGCCCAGATTGCGCTGGGTATAGCCCAGCAGGTTCCAGGCGTCGGCGTTGCCCGCATCCTCGGCCGTGATGGCCAAGAGGGCGGGCAGGGCGGCGACGAAGTTGTCGGCGTCAACCATCGCCTTGGCCTCTTCATAGGCGGCGGCGGTCGTCGAGGCCTCAGCCGTGCCGTCATCGGTGCCTGCGGCAAAGACGGGGGCGGCGAGGGCAGAGATCAGGCCGAATACGGCGGCGATCAGGGTCAAGGTTGTGGGGGGCATGGGGCGTCTCCTGCGGGTTGGTTGACCTTAGCGCGGGTCAGCGAAAAATGTGGCATCAAGCTTGTGTGAGCGGGGTCAGGCGAGGCCTTCTGCCGTCAGGACCTGACGGATCGAGGTGGCGGTCTTGTCGATGATTTCGGTCAGTTCGGCGTCGGTGGCGTTGTAGGGCGGGGCAAGGATGACGATGTCGCCCGCCGTGCCATCCACATTGCCGCCCACGGGATAGCAGATCAGGCCGTTCAGCATCGCTTGGGCGCGGATTTTCAGGAACAGTTTCAAGGCGGGGTCGAAGGGTTGTTTGGTCACGAGGTCGCGCACCAGTTCGGCGCAGATGAAATGGCCACGGCCGCGGATATCGCCGATGGCCTCGATCCCGTGCGTGGCCTCGGCCAGCATCGACATCAGGCGGGGGCCGTTGGCGGTGACGCGGGCCAGCAGGTTGTCGCGGGTGATGATGGTTTGCACGGCGACCCCGGCGGCACAGGCGGCGGTATGGCCGGTGAAGGTGTGGCCGGTGCCGAATGCGCCGTCGCGGGCGCGGATCGCCTCCCATACGGCGGTCGTACAGATGGCAGCCCCAAGAGGGACGTAACCGGCGGCAAGGCCCTTGGCGACGGACATGATGTCAGGCTCGACCCCGTCATGGGCCAGGGCGCGCCAGGGGCCGGTGCGGCCTGCGCCACACATCACCTCATCCGCGATCATCAAGACGCCGTAGCGGGTGCAGATGTCGCGGACGCGTTTGGCATAGCCGTCGGGGGCGGGGACACAGCCGCCTGCGGCGCCTACGACGGGTTCAAAGACGAAGGCGGCGATGGTTTCGGGGCCGTGGGCAAGGATGGCGGCTTCCAGTTCGGCGGCGCAGGCTTCACCGGCGGTTTCATGGGTGGCACCGGGGATGGGGCGGTAGGTGTTCGCGGGAGAGAGCTTGATGGAGGGGATGAAGGCGCCCTCATAAGCCGCAGTCCGTTCCGAGAAGCCCGAGAGGCCAAGCGCGCCCAAGGTGTTGCCATGCCAGGACCGCTGGCGCGAGATGAAGCGGCGGCGGGATTTCTGGCCGATGGCGGTTTGGTATTGCAGGGCGATTTTCAGGCAGCTTTCGACGGCCTCGGACCCGCTTGTCACATAGACCATCTCGGTCAGGGAGCCGCCACAGCGGGCGCGGATGATGTCGGTCAGGTCGTTCAGGGCACTGGTGGTAAAGTTGTAGCGGTAGCCATGCGCAATGTCGGCCATCTGGGCGGTGACGGCGGCGTTGACCTCCGGATGCGCATGGCCAAGGCAATAGACGGCGGGGCCGCCCGAGCCGTCGATATACTGTTTGCCGGTGGCGTCCCACAGATAGCTGCCCTTGGCATGGGTGACATGGGGCAGTTGGGCAGTGGATTTCAGCGTATCGGGGGTTTTCATGGGCGGCATCCTTTGGCGGCAATCTGGCAGGGTGGGCGGGCGGTTGGCAAGGGGGCCTTGGGGCAGGGTTTGGCTGATGGGGCGCAGCGGGCTTGTTCCAACGGGATTGCGGCCTTAGGCTGCTGCAAAAGAGGAGGGTTTCATGCGGGCATTTGTTTTCATCGCGTTTTTGGTGCCGGGGGCTGCGCTGGCGGATACGATCATAGCGACCAGTCAGGTGACGGGGGTGACGATCTATCCGCAAGGCGCGCTGATCACGCGGGAGGTGACATTTACCGCCCCGGCGGGCCGGCATGAGGTGCTGGTGGCCGACATGCCGGGTGCGACGGAACCGCTGTTGCTGCGCGTGACCTCGGGCGATACCGAACTGGGGCCGTTCACCCTGCGGGAGGAGCGGTTGCCGCCGCGGTTGCAGCCCAAATCGCCGCAGATGGTGGCCGCTGAGGATGCGGTCAAGGTGGCACAGGCCGCCCTGCGGGGGGCCGAGGCCACGGTGGCGGCGATACGCGCCGAGGTGGAGGCGCATCAGGCCGAGATCGCCTTTCTGACCGGGGTCAGGATGGACGGTGCCGCATCAACTGCCGAGGGCCTGGCATCGGTGGCCGAGATGATCGGGGGGCGGGTGCTGACCGCGCGGCAGGCTGCATTGGCGGCCGAGGCGGGCCTGCCTGTGGCCGAGGAGGTGGTCATTCAGGCGCAAGACGGCCTGGACCGCGCACAGGCGGCGTTGGAGGCGGTATCGCAGGCGGATGACGACTATGTAGCGCTGGCGGTGACGGTCACCTCGACCGGGGGTGAGGGGCATCTGGTGGTGACCCATTCGGTCTATGATGCGGGCTGGGTGCCGATTTATGACATGGCGCTGGACCGAAAGGGGGGCGTCGTGTCGGTGCAGCGGGGGGTTCTGGTCAGCCAGTATTCCGGTGAGGATTGGATGGGCGTGGACCTGACCCTGTCAACCGCCCGCCCGGCAGAGCAATCGGAACCCTCGCAATTGTGGCCCGACCTGCGGCGGATTGGCGAGCCGGAGCCTGAGGCAGAGATGTCGAAGATGTCGGACGCGGGGGCGATGGAGGAGCCTGTGGTGGCGACGGCCGCCCCGATGACGGCAGAGATGAGCTATCAGGGTGATACGGTGATTTATGACTATCCGACACCGGTTGATCTGGCTTCGGGGGTGGAAAACCTGCGGTTGGCGCTGGATGAGGTGAAGTTTGAAGCCAAGGTGATCGCGCAAGCTGTGCCCCGCCTTGATGCGACGGCTTTTGTGGTGGCAAAGGTGGTCAACAGCGGGGCTGAGATCCTGTTGCCGGGGGAGGCGTTCTTGTACCGCGACGGGGCGCTGACACGGATGACGCAGTTGGACGCCGTCGCACCGGGGGCCGAGTTTGAACTGGGCTTTGGAGCGATTGATGGCATCCGGCTGACCCGCGACATGCCGGTGCGGGCCGAGGGGGACCGGGGTGTATTTGTCGGGTCGACCCAGATCGAGGAGCAGGCGGTGCTGGAGGTGGAGAACCTGACCGGCGAGGCCTGGCCGGTGCGGGTGCTGGACCGGGTTCCCTATTCCGAGCAGGAAGATCTGGAGATCACCTGGTCCGCCGATCCGGCCCCAAGCGAGGCGGATGTGGGGGGCAAGCGGGGGGTTCTGGCATGGGATTTCAATCTGGCCCCGGGGGCCGCGAAGGAGATCAAGTTGAACAGCCTGATGTCTTGGCCCGAGGGGATGGTTCTGCAATAAGTTCCACGGCAGCGGGTTTGGTGGGGTGCGTGTGCCACGCGTGAAACTGTGGGATTAATGATTCAATTCAAGTTGCTGGAGTTTTGCGTTTAACCAACGTTAACCCCGACCGGACGCAACCCGCCTGACCTTCGCATCAGGCAGAGCGGGCCTGCAATCTGGTCAGCAAGGCATCGACGTCGATCCTGGCATAGTCATCGTCTGCGTGTTCGATCCCCAACTCTCTCAAGGTCGCCAGCAACTCGTCCTTGTTGGAGACCTTGTCCGAGGCCAGGCGGCGGCCGTCCTGGCGGGTTGGTCGCAGACGGGCGGGCGAGGTCTGCTCGGCGTCGGCGCGTCTTTCCATTCCAAGATGATCCATCATCTGCAGCACCTTGCCTTCACCCTCGCCGGATTCGGCAATCTCGTCATACCAGCAGTCGACAATCGGGATGTTGGCGGCCACCGCAATGTCGCGCGCTACCTTTTGGTGTTCCAGAATGGCCCGGGCCAGGAACAGGAATTTCTGTTTGTCGAAAACGATCAAGTCTGACGAGGTGACATCACCCCCCCACGACATGCGCTTGATCGCGATTTCGTCGGAAATGAAGGAATGAACAAGGTTGCGGTACAAAAAGATCGCGCCATTGCTGCCTTCGACCACCTGTCGGATCGAATCGGGGGGCAAGTGATGCCAGAACACCTTGAAGAAAAAGCCGGTATCGGCGTTCACCGCGTCAATTCTGGCAAGGTAAGGCATCGGTTCCTGAACAATCGGATGATGCTGCTCGGCCTCGGGGGTGTCGGGATGCAGGACGTGATCGGCATCGGGCCCCAAGGTCTGGCGAATGACACTGAGTTGGTCATGGAAGATTTCGAGGTAAACCTTGATCGGCGACAACTCCTCCACAAGGGCGCTTAGAAAGCTTGACCCCGAACGCGGATAGCTGACGATCAAGAAGTAGCCTTTTCCCATGTACTTGGCTCCCATCCTGCGGCGGTCCGGGTTTTGCGGGACGCATGCCGCGCTGGGCGTATGCTTACAAGAGTTTGCATCGTTGCGAAAGGTGACCGGGAAGACGTGGTCCGCCGTTGGCCCGGTCTGCGGACCATGTGCGCGGTGCAGCTTTGTCAGGGCCGATCTGAACCCGCTGGACGACCAGACAATGGCGATGGATCTGGACAACGATCCCTTGCCGGCGGGTGAGTTTGACATCATCGTCCTGATGGGGGTGTTGGAATACCTGCACAATCTGCCCGCTGTGGCCGAAAAACTGCGCGCCGGGGCGCCCGGTTTGCTGGTGTCGTATTGCAGCATTCCGGGCGACCGGGCCAGCGATGCGGTTGTCGCGGCCCGGCGGGAGCGGGGCTGGGTCAATGATCTGACAGTGCCGGAGTTCCGCAACCTGTTCAGCGCCGCCCCCTTCAAGCTGGAATTGGAGGAACCGTACAAGACGCCGGGCCCGTTCTGGGACCAACGCATCTATCGGTTCGACCGTTAGGTCTGCAAGGATGCGGTCCAGCGTTCAGTGGGCCATGAGCACGGGGATTGTGGTGCTTTCCAGCACGGCGCGGGTGGCGCCGCCCAAGATCGCCTCGCGCAGGCGGGAGTGGCCGTAAGCGCCCATCACCATCATGTCGCAAGCGCGGTCCATGGCGTGTTCGGCCAGTACTTCGGACACTTTGGGGCGGTTGCGGGCCAGAACCGTCACCTCGGCCTTGACGCCGTGGCGGACGAGGAACTGGCAAAGCAACCCGCCGGGGTCTGACCGTTCCGGGCCACGGGCGGGCGGATCGACCACGGTGACATCGACCAGATCGGCGGCCTGCAACATGGGCAGGGCGCGTTTGGCGGCGATCAGTGCCTCGTCGCTTTGGTTCCAAGCCAGGAGGATGCGTCGGGGCTTTGCGATGCGCGTCAGGTCAGCTTCAGGCGGGACGATCAGCACGGGGGCATGGGCGTCAAACAGCGCCGCCTCAACCACGGCTTCGGCGTCAAAGCCCAGACCTGTGCCATAGGGCCGGGTCTGCACTACAAGATCGACAAAGCTGGCCGCGTTGCCCACGACATTTGCGACGCCGCCCATTTCGGCAAGTGCCACATCGATCGACCAGCGCAGCCCCGGGTCCTGTTCGGCCAAGACCGCGCGGGCGGCGTCGGCAGCGGCATTGGCATCCGCCTCGGCGCGTTCGATGGAAAGCTGGGTCAGGACGGCCCCAGCGCCGATGTAGGAATAGCCAAGCTGCGTCACGTCCACCCCAAGGGCCAGCACATCAAGGTGTCCGTCATTGGCCAAGGCAACCCGGGCCGCAGCGTTGATGGCGGCTGACGCCTGACTGGGGTTTGTGACGACCACAAGAACCGATTTGAACCACATGAGACCACTCCTGATTGATTGCCCATAGCCCCGAGTTCGGGTGCACCCGGTTGTTTGGCCTGAATATCAGCTTTCGGCGCCGGTCTGATTGACATGGATCAAGGCGATGCCGCGCGGCCCCTGCAAAACCGGAAGGGTCGAGAACTCCTGCTCCGGAATCGCGCGAGGTGGGGTCTGGCAGGGGAACAGGGCCTGAAAAAAAGGATTGAGGGACCAAAATGTGGGATTACGTCAAGTTGATTGTGCTGGCGGTGGTGGCCTTGCTGGCCGCCATGGCTGCCAGTTACGCGCATGATCTGCCCTATCAGGTGAACGCGTTGGTGGTGATGATCGCAGCTGCGATCACCTTCATCTACACGTTGCGCCATGTGGGCGATGCAAGGGTACACGACCAGACCCAGTATATGGACGGGGTGATACGGGCCGGGGTGATTGCCACGACCTTTTGGGGGGTGGTCGGGTTTCTGGTGGGGGTGGTCATCGCCTTTCAACTGGCCTTCCCTGCGCTGAACATCGACAACGTCATGGGCATCTTGAACTTTGGCCGGTTGCGGCCCTTGCACACCTCGGCGGTGATTTTCGCATTCGGGGGCAATGCGCTGATCATGTCGTCGTTCTATGTCGTGCAGCGCACCTGTGCGGCGCGGCTGTGGGGCGGGAACCTGGCGTGGTTCGTGTTCTGGGGCTGGCAGTTGATGATCGTGCTGGCGGCGACCTCGTATGTGCTGGGTGGTACCCAGGGCAAGGAATATGCCGAGACGGTCTGGTACATCGACCTGTGGATCACCGTTGTCTGGGTCGCCTATCTGGTGGTGTTTGTCGGCACGCTGGTCAAACGGCGTGAGCCGCATATCTATGTGGCGAACTGGTTCTATCTGTCGATGATCCTGACAGTGGCGATGCTGCATCTGGTCAACAACGCCGCCATTCCGGTGTCGGTGTTCTCGTCCATCTCGGTTCCGATCTATTCGGGGGTGCAGGATGCGATGGTGCAGTGGTGGTATGGCCACAATGCCGTGGGGTTCTTCCTGACCGCCGGTTTCCTGGGGATGATGTACTATTTCGTCCCGAAGCAGGTTGAGCGGCCGGTCTATAGCTACAAGTTGTCGATCATCCACTTCTGGGCCTTGATCTTCCTCTATATCTGGGCCGGTCCGCACCATTTGCATTATACGGCCTTGCCCGACTGGGCCTCGACCCTGGGCATGGTGTTTTCGGTCATGCTGTGGATGCCAAGCTGGGGTGGCATGATCAACGGGCTGATGACGCTGTCTGGCGCCTGGGACAAGCTGCGCACCGATCCTGTGGTGCGGATGATGGTTATCGCCATCGGGTTCTACGGGATGAGCACGTTCGAAGGCCCGGTCATGTCGATCAAGGCGGTCAACAGCCTGTCGCACTATACTGACTGGACCATTGGGCACGTTCATTCCGGGGCACTCGGCTGGAACGGGATGATCACCTTCTCGGTCCTCTATTTCCTGACGCCGCGCCTGTGGAACCGGGACAAGCTGTATAGCCTGGCCTTGGTCAACTGGCACTTCTGGTTGGCGACCATCGGGATCGTGCTTTACGCCTCCTCGATGTGGGTCACGGGCATCATGGAAGGGCTGATGTGGCGTGAAGTGGATGCGAACGGGTTCCTGGTGAACGCATTCGCCGACACGGTTGCCGCCAAGTTCCCGATGTATGTGGTTCGCGGTCTGGGTGGGGCGATGTTCCTGACCGGTGCGCTGATCATGGTCTATAACCTTTGGATGACGGTGAAAGCGCAGCCCCAGCGGGCGATGGCTTATGCCGGCGTTCCTGCTGAATAGGGGGCGGAGCGATGGCTTTTCTAGACAAACACAAGATCATTGAGCGCAATGCCACGCTGCTGCTGGTGCTGAGCTTTCTGGTGGTGACGATCGGCGGGTTGGTGCAGATCGTGCCGCTGTTCTATCTGCAAAACACCATCGAGACGGTCGAGGGGATGCGTCCTTACACCCCGCTCGAACTGCAGGGCCGGCAGATCTACATCCGCGAAGGGTGCTATGTCTGCCACAGCCAGATGATCCGCCCCATGCGGGACGAGGTGGAGCGGTATGGCCATTACTCGCTGGCGGCGGAATCGATGTATGACCATCCGTTCCAGTGGGGCAGCAAGCGGACCGGGCCGGATCTGGCCCGGGTGGGGGGCAAGTATTCGGATGGCTGGCATGTGGACCATCTGACGAACCCGCAAGCTGTGGTGCCGGAATCGGTGATGCCGAAGTACGGCTATCTGAAGGAAACCGCGCTGGAGCCGGGCTACATCACCGATCTGATGGCCGCCAACCGGCTGGTCGGGGTGCCCTATACTGATGATGACATGACCAATGCGGCGGCAGACTTTACCGCGCAGGCCGACCCCAATGCCGATGGCACCGGGCTGGCTGACCGCTATGGCCGTGTCACCATGTCGAACTTTGACGGGCAGGCAGAGCTGACAGAAATGGATGCGCTGATTGCGTATCTGCAAGTGCTGGGCACGATGGTCGATTTCTCGACCTTCACGCCAGATGCGTCGCGGTAGGGGGTAACAGATGGAAACGTATAGCTTTCTCCGCCAGCTTGCAGACAGTTGGGTGCTGCTGGCCCTGACGGTGTTCTTTATGGCGGTCGTGGTCTGGGTGTTTCGCCCCGGCGCCAAGGCCGCCCACACCGAGGCCGCCTCGGTCATCTTTCGCAATGACAAGAAACCCGGGGACATGTCGTCCCCTTCAAAGGAGGCGTGAGAGATGTGCGCCAAACCGGTCAAGAATGATCCCAAGAAGGATATTG